>JACRAA010000163.1 GCA_016213595.1 Actinomycetota bacterium
ACATCCGCATGGTCTCGAAGACCGTCGCCATCCCCTCCAGCACCACGACCCAGAGCTCCCCCGCGCTCAGAGCCGGAACCACGAAGGTACAGACGGCCGGCGTCAACGGCACTGCGACCGAGACCTGGCAGCAGACCGTACGTGACGGGCCGCTGCCTCGACCTGGCCCGCGGGGCGTTCTCGCAGATCGCCCCGCTGAGCGCGGGCGCGATCACCGCCACCTGGCAGGTCGTGGGCTGACCGGGGTGTCGGCTGACCGTCAGGTGACGGGGATCCCCCGCTCCCTGAAGCCGACGGCTGCCGCGACGACCAGGGCGACCGCGACCGCCGTGAGCACCAGCTCGGGGGTCCAGCTCATCGCCTCGACGGGGATCTTCGGTGTGTGCGCGAACGGGGACACCTTCTGCACCCAGCTGGGCAGGCCCATGAGCGGACCGAGCTCGCCGAGGAGCACGACGCCGGCGAGGATCGCCCACCCGAGCCAGTCGAGCCGCGGCAGCCAGGCCACGGCGACGAGCGCGACCGCGACCATGACCCACACCGCGGGCAGGTGCGCGAACGCGGGGCTCGCCTCCCGCCAGTAGCCCGAGGAGCCCGTACGGTGCGCGGCCGCCATCACGAGCCCCAGAACCGCCATCAGAACCGTGCTGCCGACGAACGCGATGAGCGCGTGCGAGGCGAAGAACCGCAGGCGGGTCACCCGGGTGGCGAGCACCGTCTCAAGGTGGCCGCTGGACTCCTCTGTACGGAGTCGCATCACGGCGCCGATCCCGAAGGCCGTCGCGCCGAACGCGGCAATCACCCCTATCAACGTGAGATAGATGTCGTTGAAGGTGCCGACCCCGCCGAGCTTCCTGAGCATCTCGCTGGCAGGCCCGCTCATGAGACCGCCGATGGTGTCGACGATCGCGCCGAACAGGGCGCCCAGGATGACGTACGTGATGAGCCAGCCGACGAAGCCGGATCGCTGCAGCCGCCACGCGAGTCCCAGTGGCGTCCCGATTCTGCCGGTCGGCGGGCCCAGACGGTCTGGGAGCAGTCCGGCGCCGAGGTCGCGGCGGCTCTGCAGCCACGCGGCCACGGGGAGCGCCACCGCGAACAGCGCCAGCGGCAGCAGCAGGGGCCACGCCCGGTCGCCGTCGTAGTAGCGCACCTGCTGCGCCCAGCCCAGTGGGCTGAGCCAGGTCACGACGCCCGCCGCGCGGTCCCAGCTCACGTCGCCGATCATCCGGAGGACGAACGTCACACCGAGCGCCCCGAAGATCCACGCCCCACAGACGCGGTAGCTGCTCGACAGCTGCACGGCCACAGAGGTGAGCGCCACGAACGACAGGCCTACGCCTGTCTGGGCGAGCCCGAACAGCACGGAGCCGCCGACCGGCCAGCCGCCTGCGATGACAGCAGGGATGGTGACAAGGCCCGAGACGACAGCGGTGACGACGGCCAGGATGGTGGCGGCGCCGAGCGGCGCCAGCCGTCCCACCGGAGTCGCCCCGAGCAGCTCGAACCGTCCCGACTCCTCCTCGCCCCGGGTGTGCCGACGCACGATCGCGATGACCAGGAACGCCATCGTGAGGAAGTCCAGCATGGCCACCTTGTTCGCGGCGACGCCTCCTACGGAAGCAGTGTCATAGATGTGCCCGTACATCGCGACCACGCCCGTACTGGCGTTGGCAGCGGCATTCGCCGCGACGAGCTGGTCGCTCGAGCTGTAGAGCGTCGGTACGGCGACCGCTGAGTAGTAGCTGAGCAGCCAGATGCTGACGAGCACCACGCCGATCATGATCCGGTCGCGGCGCCACGCGAGCCTCACCAGGCCACGCCATCCGGTCACCGGACGCCGCCCTCGTACTTGCTGAGGAACAGCTCCTCCAGCGTCGGCGGCTCGCAGACCAGGGAGTCGACTCCTGCAACGGCGACCGCGGCAACCGCTGCGTCGAGGTTGTCGGCGTCAACGGAGAACCGGATGAGCCTTCCGTCACGCGTGAGGTTGGTGACGCCCGGCATGGTGTCGAGGCTCGGGGCGAGGCCGCGGACGGACGCGGAGATCGATGTCGTGTGCAGCTTGCGCATCTCGTCCAGAGTGCCCACCTCGACGATGCGGCCCGCACGGATGATGCTGATGCGGTCCGACAGCCTCTCCACCTCGGAGAGGATGTGGCTGGACAGCAGGATGGTACGGCCCTCGCCCTTGAGCTCTCGGGCCACGTCGGAGAACACGGCCTCCATCAGTGGGTCGAGACCCGCGGTGGGCTCGTCGAGGAGGAACAGCTCGGCGCGCGACGCCAGCGCCGCGACGAGGGCGACCTTCTGCCGGTTCCCCTTCGAGTAGCTTCGGCACCGCTTCGTCGGGTCGAGGTCGAACCGCTCCAGCAGGAGGGCTCGGCGGTCCTTGTCGAGGTCGCCACGGAGCCTGCCGAGGAGGTCGATGACCTCGCCGCCCGTGAGGTTCGGCCACAGCGTGACGTCGCCCGGGACGTACGCGATGCGCCGGTGAATCTCCTCGATGTCGGTCCACGCGTTGCCGCCGAGGACGGAGGCCGTGCCGGCGTCCGCCTTGAGCAGTCCGAGCAGGACCCGGATGGTCGTGGTCTTGCCGGCGCCGTTCGGGCCGAGGAAGCCGTGGACCTCGCCCTCTTCGACGGACAGGTCGAGCCCGTCGAGGGCACGGGTACGGCCGAACGACTTGGCGAGGTTGTGCGTTTCGATGACAGTGGTCACGCCCTCGCACGATACGCCGCGCGTGGCCGGCCGGGACGTGGCAGGGGGCGACTCGCGGAAAGGGCTTCTCGGATCTCGCAAGCGGCCGCGGCTGCCGCCCGAGGACCGGTGTGAGGGCGGCTACCTCGCGGGACCGGCATCTGTATACGCTGACCGGGTGGCCCGTTCGCTGAGGATCGCCGAGTTCACCGACAACTACGGTCCGGGCCGGAGCGGGATCCTGTACGCCGTGCAGCAGATCGAGGGCGTCCTGCTGGAGGCCGGCCACGAGGTCATCGTCGTCGCCCCGAAGGCGAGCGGCCCCAACCCGTACGCGCAGCATCCCCGCCGCACGGAGGTGAGGCTGCCGAGCGTACGAGTGCCGGGGGTCCCTGCGCGGGTCGCCTCGGGCGCGTACGCCGAGCCGCTCGTCGCAAAGGTCGGCGACCTCAGGCCCGATGTCATCCACGTCCACGGCCTGGGGCTCGTCGGGCTCATGGGCGTCGCGCTGGCGCGGCGCACCGGCATCCCGCTCGTCGTCACGTGGCACACCGACTGGGACGCGTACGCCGAGCACTACGCGCTCCTCACCCCTGTCCTCGCCGCCGCGTACCACGCCTGGCGCGTCCGGGCTGGCAGCGGTGCACTCGACCAGAGCAGGGCGCGTGCCAGCGCCAGGGCCTTCCGGCAGGCGGGGCGGCAGCGCATGGCGGCCGACCTGCTGGGCGCCTGCACGGCGATGCTCGCCGCAGCCACCGTCGTGACCACCCCCTCGCCCAAGACGGCCAAACGGGTGCTGGCCGCGGCAGCCGAGGTGGATGTACGGGCGATCCCGAACGGTGTCGACCCGCTGCCGCTGGCCGGCCCCAGCCCCGTACCGCCCAGCCCAGGTGTCCGGTTCACCTACGTCGGCAGGATCGCGCCGGAGAAGGGCATCGGGCTCCTGCTCGACGCGTACAAGATCGTCCGCAAGTCCGTCCCCGGCACCGAGCTGATGATCGTCGGCGACTGGAAGAAGGTGCCGACGCTGCGCGCACGGCTGCTGCGCGCCAGGCGCCACCCCGAGATCCGCCTGGTGGGCGAGGTGGACCGGAGCAACCTGGGCCCGTACTACGCGGCCAGCGACGTCTTCGTCTTCCCGTCCCTGACGGACACCCAGGCGCTCGTGCTCCACGAGGCAGCGCACGCCGGGCTGCCGCTGATCGTCTGCGACCGCGAGCTCGGGCTCGTGCTGCACGACAAGGTCAACGGCGAGTTCTGCGACCCGACACCGGATGCGCTCGCCGGGGCCATGCTGCGGCTGATGGACCGGGTCCGCGACCCCGTGGCGCGGGCTAAGGCAGCGGCGGTGAGCCGTGAGCTCGCCGCGCGGTACACAGTGGCGGGTCAGGACCAGGCGATCCTCGACCTGTACGCCGAGGTCGCCGGAGGCGGGTTGCGTGTACCTGTGGCGCGTCCCCGCGTCCCCGGCCGCCTCGCCCGGGCCTGGTCGCGCGTGTCAGCGATGGCGCGATAGGCCGGCGGCCCGTACAGGTGCTCTCGCGGACACGTACAGGTGCTCTCGCGGACACGTACAGGTGCTCTCGCGGACACGTACAGGTGCTCTCGCGGACGGGTACAGGTCCTCTCGCCGACCGCCTGTCGTCGAAAGGCCACGACACGCGCGGCCGGTACGGCGTGTCGGCGCACCAACTGACCCCTCGTTCGCCGAACTGACCTCTCGACGCCCGAACTGGCCCCTCGAGGCGCCTGTCCGCCCCGCTCAGGCGAAGCGCCCCTCCAGGTCGTAGGTGACCTTGCCCCGCAGCAGCGTTGCCACGACGCGGGTCGACAGCTCCAGACCCTCGTACGGCGTGTTCTCCGCGATGCTCGCCAGCTCGCGGCCGTACGAACGCCACGTCCGTTCCGGGTCGACCAGGCAGAGGTTCGCGGGTGCGCCGACCTCGATCGGCAGCCCGTGGTCGGCGATGCCGGCGAGGCGCGCGGGCGCCGAGGACATGCGGTCAGCGACGTCGGCCCAGGTGAGCCGGCCAGTACGCACGAACAGGTCTGCGACCACGGCGAGAGCCGTCTCCAGCCCGAGCATCCCCATCGACGCCTCGCACCAGTCGCGCCGCTTCGTCTCCGCAGGGTGGGGCGCGTGGTCGGTGCCGACGACGTCGATCGTGCCGTCCAGGAGGGCTTCGCGGACCGCCTCCACGTCGGCGGCCGACCGCAGGGGCGGGTTGACCTTGTACGCAGGATCGCCCGTCAGCGCCGTGGTGTGGTCCAGCAGCAGGTGGTGCGGCGTGACCTCGGCGGTGACGGGGTAGCCCTGGGCCTTCGCCCACCTCACAACAGCCACCGTCTGGGCGGTGGAGACGTGGCAGGCGTGGACGCGGCAGGCGAGCTCCGCGGCCATGATCGCGTCGCGGGCGACGATCGTCGCTTCGGCCATCGTCGGCCACCCCGGCAGGCCGACCCTGTCCGCGACGCCGGCGTCCACCTGGGCGTCCGCCGTGAGCAGCGGGTCCTGGGCGTGCTGCGCCAGCACGCCGCCGAGCGCCCCGATCTTGACCAGCGCCTCGCGCATCACGTCCGAACGGGCCACGCACCTGCCGTCGTCTGAGAACATCCGGACCCCGGCCGCGCCCATCCCCGCGATGTCCGCGAGCCTGTCACCCTCCTCCCCGACGGTCACGGCCCCGATCGGGACCACGTCGACGAGGCCGACCTCGAGGCCGCGTCGCCGCTCGTACGTACAGATCTCCGCGGTGTCCGCGACCGGCACAGTGTTCGGCATCGCGCACACCGCGCCGTAGCCACCGCGCGCTGCGGCCCGCGAACCGCTCTCGATCGTCTCCGCGTCGCCCGGCCCGGGGTCGCGCAGGTGGGTGTGCGGGTCGACGAGCGCCGGCAGCAGGACGAGGCCGCTGCAGTCCACGCGGGTCTCGGTGCCGTCAGCCTCGGCGATGACACCGTCACGGATGGCGACGTCGCGGACGCCCTCTCCCAGCACGTCCACCCCGACCAGCACGGTCATCCGGCGCCCCCTTTCGTCGCCAGGACGCTACCGCACCGTGCGGTGTCAGCCCTGTCCGTACGGCGGCTGCCCAGACGGCGGCTGCTGCCCGTACGTGCCGGGCTGCCCGTAGGGGCCAAGCTGCCCGTACGTGCCGGGCTGCCCGTAGGGGCCAGGCTGCCCGTACGGACCCGGCTGGCCGTACGGACCCGGCTGCTGGCCGTACGGCGGCTGCTGTCCGTATGCGCCAAACTGACCGTACGGACCCGGCTGGCCGTACGGACCCGGCTGCTGGCCGTACGACCCGTACGGCATGCTCACGGCGAACGCGTGGCTGACGGGCCCGAGCTGTTCCCGGCGGAACTGGTCGCCGTACATGACGGTCACGAAGATCAGCCGCAGCGGCACCAGGACCAGGGAGACGAGCATCATCACGCCGTACGCCAGCCCGACCATCATCCACAGGGAGCTCCCCCGCAGGGCGTCGAGGAGGCCCGGCCCGTTCGATGCGCGCGTCATCACGGGCGTTGCGAACCCCCGGACGGCGCTCAGCACGAGCGAGACCGCCTGCTGCACGGCGCCGGCGGCCAGGGAGAACACGAAGAGGTAGCCGAACGTGCGCCAGAAGGAGCCACGGGTCAGTCTCCAGGCCCGTCCCAGGGCGCGGAACCAGGCGAGCCGCTCGACGGCGCACACCTGCGCGAGGTAGGCGAGCTTCACGTTGAGGACGAAGGCCCCAGCCATGACGACGAGGAGCAGCAGCACGGTGAGGGCGAGGCCGGCGAACAGCCCCCCCACGGCGTCTTCGGGCATGTGCCCGTACGGACCGGCGACGGACATCAGGTGGATGAAGGCTTCCACCAGCGGTGCGCAGACCAGGACGGCAGCCAGGACGAAGGCGACGATCCCGAGGAGGTACAGCCCTACGTAGCGTGCGACGAACCCCTTGGTGAGCGTGCGCAGCTGCCTCAGAGAAGGGAACCGCTGCCGGGTCGCCTCGACGCTGCAGGTGATCATCAGGCCGGTGAAGTACAGGGAGACGATGCCGGCGACCGCCAGCGCGACGACGAAGCTGACGGCGGCGGTGAGGAGGAACGCGAGGATGGTCCACGAGTCGGGGGCGGTGTTGCGCAGGACGTCGGGGGCCAGGACCAGGACCGACAGCACGATGGGCGCGATGAGCGCGACGACGGTCACGAGCTGCTGCAGGGCTGTGAGGGCGGCGAATGCGCCGAGGCGGCGCCGGAACACGGAGAAGGTGGCGGTGAAGACGTCGCCGAGGCTCATGGGGCTCGGGGGCACCAGGACCGGCGCTTCGCTCATGCACCCAGAGTACGGACGGGTGCCTCACCCGGGGCGCAAGATGGCCCCAGTCTCACCCGGGGCCACAGCCCTGGGACGAGCCGACCGCACAGGAGCGCCGTGGCTCCTGTGCGGTAGATGATGTCGCTCGGGTCAGACTGGCTGGCCTCCCCGTGGCGTGTACGTCAGGACCTGCGCGCCCCCCGCGCGCCGCCACCGCCGGCACCGGCGAGCTGGGGAAGCGCCTCCTCTTCGGCGGTGGTCGCCCCGGAGAACTGCGACTGGTACAGGTCGTAGTAGGCACCCCTGGCTGCGAGCAGGCCGGCGTGGTCGCCCTGCTCGACGATCTGCCCGTGCTCCATGACGAGGATCACGTCCGCGTCGCGGATGGTCGACAGCCGATGGGCGATGACGAACGAGGTCCGGCCCTTGCGCAACGCACCCATCGCCTTCTGGACCAGCACCTCGGTGCGGGTGTCGACGGAGCTCGTCGCCTCGTCGAGGATGAGGAGCGCGGGGTCGGCAAGGAAGGCGCGTGCGATCGTGATGAGCTGCTTCTCGCCCACGGAGACGTTGCTGCCCTCCTCGTCGATGACCGTGTCGTACCCGTCGGGCAGGGCGTGGACGAACCGGTCCACGTACGTCGCCCGCGCTGCGGCGCGGATCTCCTCGTCAGAGGCCTCCGGCCGCCCGTACGCGATGTTGTCCTGGATCGTGCCGTGGAACAGCCACGTGTCCTGGAGCACCATGCCGAGGTTGCTGCGGAGGTCCGCCCGCGGGATCGAGCTGATGTCCACCCCGTCAAGCGTGATCCGCCCGGCGTTGAGCTCGTAGAACCGCATGACGAGGTTGACCAGCGTGGTCTTGCCGGCGCCGGTCGGGCCGACGATCGCCACGGTCTGGCCGGGCTGTACGTCGAGGTTGAGGTTCTCGATGAGCGGGCGGTCCGGAACGTACGAGAAGTCGAGGTTCTCGAAGCTGACCCGGCCCTGTACCGGCTCCGGCAGCCGACCCGTGGACTCGGCACTCATCTCCTGGGCGTCGAGCACCTCGAAGACCCGCTCGGCGGAGGCCACGCCGGACTGCAGCAGGTTCGCCATGGAGGCGATCTGCGTCAGCGGCTGCGTGAACTGCCGCGAGTACGTGATGAACGCCTGGACGTCGCCGAGGCTGAGCTGGCCGCTGGCGACCCGGAGGCCGCCGACGACCGCGACGAGCACGTACGACAGGTTCCCGACGAAGAACATCACCGGCATGATGATGGCGCTGATGAACTGGGCGCCGAACGCCGCCTTGTACAGCTCGGCGTTCTTCTCGTGGAAGGTCGTGTTCATCTCCCGCTGGCGCCCGAACACCTTCACGAGCGCGTGACCGGTGAACGCCTCCTCGATCTGGCCGTTCAGCTCACCGGTGTGCTTCCACATGGCGGCGAACCGCTTCTGGGACTGCTTGCCGATGACGGCGACGAGGCCCACCGAGACAGGGATCGAGACGACGGCGATCACGGTCAGGATCGGCGACACCGTGAGCATCATGATGAGGACGCCGATGACGGTCAGCAGGCTGGTGAGCAGCTGGGACAGCGTCTGCTGCAGGCTCTGCGAGACGTTGTCGATGTCGTTGGTGACCCTGCTCAGGAGCTCGCCGCGGGGCTGCTTGTCGAAGTACGACAAGGGCAGCCGCTCGAGCTTCGTGGCGACCTGACGGCGCATCTCGTACACCGTCTTCTGGACGACGCCGTTGAGGATCCAGCCGTTCGCCCACATGAGGACCGCACCGATGGCGTACAGGCCCACGGCCAGCATCAGCCACCTGAAGAGGTCGTCGAACAGGATGCCCTGGCCGGGGACGACGTGCATGCTCGTGAGCATGTCGGCGAGGTTGCCCTGCCCCCTCGCGCGGAGCCCGTCGATCACCGTCTGGACAGGCACCCCGGCCGGAAGCTGCTTGCCGACGACGCCGGCGAAGATCACGTCGGTCGCCTTGCCGAGGACCTTCGGGCCCAGGACGTTGAACGTCACACCGACAGCGGCCATGAGGATGACGACGCCGACGGCGACCTTCTGCGGGCCGAGGTAGCCGATGAGGCGCTTCAGCGAGGGGCCGAAGCTCATCGCCTTCTCGCCCGTCCCGCCTCCCATCGGACCATGGGCCATGGGCCCACGGTGGTTGCCGGGGCCGAACTTCGGCCGCTCGTTGGCGACGACGGGCTTGTTCTCGTCGGCGGTCTGGGTCTCGGTGCTCATGCGGCGTCCTCCACGCTCAGCTGGGAGTCGACGATCTCGGCGTAGGTCTCACAGGTCTGGAGCAGCTCGTCGTGGCTGCCGCGGCCGACGATGCGGCCGGCCTCGAGGACGATGATCTCGTCGGCGTCCCGGATGGTCGACACCCGCTGCCCGACGACCAGGACGGCCGACTCCCTGGTCTCGGAGACGAGTGCGGCGCGCAGCCGCGCGTCGGTCGCCACGTCGAGCGCGGAGAACGAGTCGTCGAAGATGTAGATGTCAGGTCTCTTCACGAGCGCCCGGGCGATGGACAGCCGTTGCCGCTGCCCCCCGGACACGTTCGTACCGCCCTGGGCGATAGCTGCGTCGAGCTGGCCGTCCATGTCGCGGACGAAGTCGGCCGCCTGGGCCACCTCGAGCGCGTGCCAGAGCTCGTCGTCGGTCGCGTCGGGCTTGCCGAACCGCAGGTTGCTCGCGACGGTGCCCGTGAACAGGTACGGCTTCTGCGGGACCAGCCCGATGCGGTTCCACAGGATCTCGGGGTCGAGGGTCCGGACGTCCACACCGTCGACCTCGACCCTGCCGCCCGTCGCGTCGTACAGCCGGGGCACGAGGTTGACCAGGGTCGACTTGCCGGAGCCGGTGGCACCGATGACCGCCGTCATCGTGCCGGGCCGGATGTCGAACGTCAGGTCGGCCAGGACCGGGTCCTCGGCACCGGGGTAGGTGAAGGTCACGTCCCGGAGCTGGACGTTGCCCGCCTGGCCGATCTCCGTGACCGGGTTCCGGGGCGGGACGACCGTCGAGTCGGTATCCAGGACGGCCATGATGCGCTCGGCGCAGACCGCCGCGCGGGGCACCATGATGACCATCATCGTGGCCATCATCACGCTCATGAGGATCTGCATGAGGTAGGTGATGAACGCCGTCATCTGGCCCACCTGGATGTTGCCCGCGTCGATCTGCTGGGAGCCGACCCACAGCACGGCGACCGTGGAGACGTTGAGGATCATCATGACGATCGGGAACATCGTGGCCATGGCGCGGCCGACAGTGAGGGCGGTACGGGTGACGTCCCGGTTGGCGACCGCGAAGCGGTCCCGCTCGTACGGCTCGCGGACGAACGCCCGAACCACGCGGATGCCGGAGATCTGCTCCCGCAGGACCCGGTTGAGCGCGTCGATCCGCTTCTGCATCGAGGCGAAGACGGGGCCCATGAACGTGACGAGGACGCCGATGACGACGCCGAGGACGAGGACGGCGATGAGCACGATCCACGACATCGTGAGGTCCGTACGGAGGGCCATGATGACGCCGCCGATCATCGTGATCGGCGCGCCGAGGATCATGATGCAGGTCATCAGGACGAGCTGCTGGACCTGCTGGACGTCGTTCGTCGTGCGGGTGATCAGCGACGGGGCGCCGAACTGGTTGACCTCGCGCGAGGAGAACGACAGCACGTTGTCGAAGACCGCCGCGCGGGTGTCCCGGCCGAACGACATGGCGAGCTGGGCTCCGAAGAACGCGGCACTCACCTGGGCGACGACCTGGATGAGCGAGACGCCGAGCATGTACGCGCCGTGCACCCAGATGTAGTGCGTGTCGCCCTTGGCGACGCCGTTGTCGATGATGGCCGCGTTGAGCGTGGGCAGCTCCAGGCTGGCCACGGTCGCTATCGCCTGGAGCACGACGACGACCAGGAGCTGCGTGAGGTAGGGCTTGAGGCCCCGTCGCAGCAGCCGGTTCATGGGGTGACTGAACATGCGGGCTCCTTCACGAGCGCGTGGACCAGGAGGTCGGTGAAGATCTGGGGATCGCTGGGTGCGGGGAGAGC
>JACRAA010000164.1 GCA_016213595.1 Actinomycetota bacterium
CCGATCAGGCCTTGCCGGCCTTTTCGGACTACTCGGACTTCTCGGCCTTGGCCGGCTTGCGGCGTCGGCCCTTGCCGGCCGTCGAGTACACCTCGACCGACGTGTCCTCGGACTTGTAGCCGCCGCCGTACCCGCCGTAGCCGCCGTAGCCCCCGCCGTAGACGATGGCGTTCGCGCCCTTGTCCGGCGCCTTGTTGAGCACCACGCCGAGCAGCCGGCTGCCGACCTGGTCGAGGATCCGGCGGCAGTGCTGGCTCTGCTCGATCTGCGTCTTCCCGGACGCCTGCACGAGCAGCGCCCCGTCGCAGAAGGCGGACAGCAGGCCGGCGTCCGTCACCGGGAGCAGCGGCGGTGCGTCGAGGATGACGAGGTACTCCTCGGCGAGCTCGTCGATCATCTGCTTCATCCGCAGCGAGCCGAGCAGCTCGCTGGGGTTGGGCGGGATGCGCCCGGCCGGCAGCAGGCACAGGTTGGTCATCCCCGAGTCGACGATGACGTCCTTGACCTCGACGTCGCCGGCGAGGGCCTGGGTGAGACCGACCGCGCCGTCGATCTCGAACGTGGTGGCGATCATCGGGCGGCGGAGGTCCGCGTCGATCAGCAGCACCTTGGTGCCGGCCTGCGCGACCAGCCGGGCGATGTTGGAGGAGACCGTTGACTTGCCCTCGCCCGGCAGCGCCGAGGTCACCACGATCTTGCGGGGCTCGTTGTCGACGTCGACGAACCGCAGGTTGGTGCGCAGCTGGCGGAACGCCTCCGCGGCCCTGCCGAGGTCACCGCGCACTCCGCGGTGCGTGCGGCCGAGGACCTCCTCCTTGGGGATCACGCCCAGCACGGCAGCGCCGGTGGCCTCCTCGACGTGCTTGGCCGAGCGCACCCGGCGGTCGATGAGGCGACGCGCGATGAGGAAGGCGTAGGCGAGGCCGAGGCCGCCGATCGCGCCCTTCATCGCTGCGTTCTCGTAGTCGGGGGTGAACGGAGCCCCCGGGAGCTGCGCCTCCTCGAGCGGGATGATCGTGGTGAGCCCGCTGCCTCCGTCCACGTCCTCCGCCACGACGACGACCGCGTCCACCACCGCGTTGGCGAGGTCGCGCGCCTCCGCGGGCGTGGTGCCGATGGCGGAGATGGTGATCGAGTTGACACTGGCGTCGACCGACGCCGAGAACCGGCCCGCGATGGCACCGGGGGGCACGTCGAGGTCGAGCTCGTCGACGACCTCCTGGGCCACCGGGGTCTTGGAGACGAGGAAGGCGTAGAGGTTGGCCTTGTCCTCGGCGAGCTGGTTGTTTCCCTGCTCCTCACCCGCCGAGGTCGCGTTGCCGACGCGGACGAGCCCCGACGCGGTCGCCGAGTAGAGCACCGGGTCCCGGGTCGTCTTCGCGATCATCAGGAGGGCGCCCAGGATCGTGCAGCCGATGAGCACCCACACGTAGGCGCGGCTCAGCCGGACGAAGTCGGCAAAGGTCATGCTCGCGAGTCTAGGCCGTGACACGCCGCCGTCCGGTCACAACGACGGATACCGTCCGGCGGCGCTGCTGGCACGATGACCCCCATGACCCAGCAGGCGAGCGCGGCGACGGGCCAGATGCCCATCGGCGCGCGCGTCCACCTCGCCCATGCCGTGGTGCAGAAGCTGGCCGACGACCGCGGGATCGACCTGCTCCACCTCAAGGGGCCGGCCGTCCTCCCCGGACTGCGGGCGGGCGGGCGCCAGTCGAGCGACGTCGACGTGCTCGTGCGGCCCTCCCACCTCCACCTCCTGGTCACGGCCCTGGAGTCGGTGGGCTTCGAGCAGCGCACCGACTTCGCCACCGGGTCGGTCTTCGCCCACGCCGCCAACTGGTGGCACGACAGCTGGGGCTGGGTCGACGTCCACGTGTCGTGGCCAGGTGTCACCATCGACGCCGAGCGTGCGTTCGAGGTGCTGTCCCGCGACAGCCTCCAGCACCCGATCGCCCACCGCGCGTGCCCGGTCCCCGGTCGCACCGCACAGCGCCTCGTCCTCGTCCTCCACGCAGCCCGCTCGGGCGGCGGGACCGCCGACATCGAGGGCTCCTGGACTGTTGCCGACCCGGACGAGAAGGCGCAGGTCCGGGGGCTGACGGCCGAGCTGGGCGCCGAGGTCGCGCTCGCCGCCGGCATCGGCGAGCTCGAGCTGCACCGCGGGGCACCGACGTACGCCCTGTGGCACCAGTTCGTGCACGGCGGGAGCAGGCTCGACGAGTGGCGCGCCCGCCTCACGGCGGCGACCGGCGCCCGGGCCAAGGCGGAGCTCCTGACCTCCGCCCTCCGCGTCAACCGCGACCACCTGCGGATGGAGCTCGGCCACCCGCCGACGCGGCAGGAGGTCCGCGCGCGCCAGCTGCGGCGGCTCCGTCGAGCCGTCGACGAGCTCTCGCGGCGGGTCGGGCGCCGATGAGGCGCTACCGGATCGCCGACGACGTGGCCTGGGTGAGCCACGAGGAGCTGGACGCGCACGAGCTGCCGTCCGCCTACGTCACGCGACTCCCGCACGGGCCGCCGACCACCCTCGAGGGTCCGGCCTGCGTCGTGTGGCTGGCCCTCGCGGAGGGCGGCTCGCACGACGAGATCGCCGCGGCGGCTGCGCTCATGTGGGGCATCGAGCCGGACGAGATCAGGGCTGACGTGCTCGTGCTGTTCGACGAGCTGGTCGCGCTCGGCCTCGCCACCACAGGCTGACGGCCACCGCCCCGATCAGTGCGCCGAGGGTGTTGGCCGCGACGTCGGTCCAGCTGCCGTCGCGCTCCAGCCAACGCCACTGGGCCTGCTCGATGAGGGTCGACGCCACGAGCGCAGCAGCGGTCGTCACCCACCACCAGGGGCGACGCAGCGCCAACGTGAACAGCACGCCGAACGGCACGAACAGCAGGACGTTGAGCAGCACCCCATACTGCTCGGGCCCGAGCCGGTCGGGAGCGATCGGGACGTCGGAGCGGAAGAAGACCCACAACGTGACGGTGAGCCGGTTCAGCTCCCAGCCCCACGGCCTCGTCACGAGGACGACGAGACCAGCGACGTAGGTCGCCAGCAGCGCAACGACGTACCAACGACCCACCCGACCC
>JACRAA010000156.1 GCA_016213595.1 Actinomycetota bacterium
GAGAAGTGCGAGGTGCTGAACCCGGCGTCGGCGGCAAGTCCTGGCACGCTGAAGGGCTCCGCGAGATGCTCCCGCAGGTGGTTCTGGATCCGGTTGATCGATGCGTCGCCGACAGATCGGCGATGGCGCTCGGCGGCGAGCTGTGCGAGAAGGTGCCAGGCGGCGCCGGCGGCGGCGGTGAGACTCGAGGAGGTCTCGTCGCGGGCCAGGTCGATGCAGATGCTCTCGATCAGGTCGGCCGCCTGCACAGGATCAGCTGCCGGGGCCGTCGGCCGAGAGAGGTCGAGCCCGATCGCCGTGAGCAGGTCGGGCAGGTCGCCGCCGGTCACGTGCAGCCACCAGATCGACCATGGGTCCCTGTCGTCCGCGTAGTACCGATGGGGTTGCCGCGGGGGGATCACGAGCACGTCTCCCGCGTGCACGTCGTGGCGCTGCCCACCCATCTCACACCAGCCGGCACCCGCTTCGCAGAGGATGAAGATGGCCTCCGCGGCGCCACCGCGACGGACCCTCCCATGCCGCGCCGCATGCGGGAAGTAGCCGGCATCGGTGACGAGCAGCCGGGAGGTGGGGGAGCGCTGCAGGGCGTCCTTCGCCAACGGACGTGGCAGCACGTGCAGCCGCTCGCCGGGAAAGCCGTCGCGGAGGAACATCAGGTCACACTAGGCGAGCATCAGAGATTCGTCCATATATCTAGTCGAATCATGCATTCCTGCCTCGTCAGTCATCCGCTTAGCATCACGTTCGTGATCGAAGGCGACCTGCGGCTCCCGGCCCGTCCGACGCGTCTGGCGGGCGCGGACGTGGCGGTGTGGAGCGAGCCAGTGGTTCTCCCCACCTATCTCCCCGACCTTCCCGACCGCTTTCCCGCCTACCTGGATCGCCGTGTCTACCAAGGCTCGTCCGGCCGCGTCTTCCCACTGCCGTTCCACGATCGGATCAGCGAGACCCCCGTGGACCACACGTGGGTGGGGCTCCACCTGGAGAACGAGTACCTGAGGGTGCTCGTGCTGCCGGAGCTCGGTGGGCGCATCCATTATGCGGTCGACCGCCGCACGGGCTACCCCCTCTTCTCCGCCAACCCGGTGATCTAGCCCGCTCTGGTCGGCCTGGCCGGCCCCTGGCTGGCGGGCGGGGTCGAGTTCAACTGGCCGCAGCACCACCGGCCGGCGACCTTCCTGCCGGTGTCCTGGGAGATCGACGAGACTGACGGCACGGTCTGGTGCTCGGACCACGACCCGTTCGCCCGCATGAAGGGGATGCACGGCATCCACCTGGAGCCGGCGTCGACCGTTCTCGAGCTGCGCGTCCGGCTGTACAACCGGAGCGACGAGCCCCAGACCTTCCTGTGGTGGGCGAACGTCGCCGCCGAGGTCCACTCGGACTACCAGTCGTTCTTCCCAGCCGACGTCCGGATGGTGGCGGACCATGCCAAGCGTGCGGTGAGCACCTTCCCGGTGGCGTCGGGCTCCTACTACGGCATCGACTACTCGAGTCGGAAGGGCGATGACACGCGCCCCGACAGTCCTCGCCGGGTCAGGGGCGACCGCTTGGACTGGCCCCGCAACATCCCTGTCCCCACCTCGTACATGTGCGTCGGGTCTTCGGGTGACTTCTTCGGCGGGTACGACCACCGCGCCCAGGCAGGTTTCGTCCATTGGGCAGACCACCGCTTCGTCGTCGGCAAGAAGCAGTGGACGTGGGGGGACTCGGCCTTCGGGCACGCGTGGAACCGCAACCTGGCCGATGACGGGTCCGCGTACATCGAGCTCATGGCCGGCGCCTTCACTGAGAACCAGCCGGACTTCTCTCACATCGCCCCTGGTGAGACCAAGTCCTTCGTCCAGTACTGGTACCCCTTGGCAGGTACCGGCCCGGCCGTCGCGGCCAACCTCCAGGCGGCGCTGGGTGTCGAGGTCGGCGAGGACGTCACCCTCCTCCGGCTCGATGCCACCGCTGACCTCGGCGACGTCCGCCTGCTCGTCGAAGGCGGTGGAGAGGTCCTCCTCGACACCACCTTCCCTCTCTCGCCGACGCGACGTCCCGAGTTCGCACTGGCCACGACAGGCCCTCTTCACGCGACACTCACGTCAGGGACGGGCACCCTCCTGGAATGGTCGCCGAGCGAGTCCCTCGAGACCGTGCAGGTGCAGCCGGCCACGGAGCCTCCAGAGCCCGCGGCCACCAGCACGGTCGAGGAGCTGTACCTGACGGGCCTGCACCTGGAGCAGTACCGGCATGCGACGCGCTCTCCGGAGCCGTACTGGAACGAGGCCCTGTCGCGGGACCCGGGCCACTGGGCCTCCCACGTCCGGCTGGCGGCACGGCGGTACCGGGAGGCGCGCTACCCGGAGGCCGAGCAGCACCTTCGCGCGGCGGTGGGGCGGCTCACGATGCTCAACCCGAACCCGGAGGTGGGCGACGCCCACTACCTGCTCGGCCTGGTCCTGGTCCGTCTGGGCCGCGAGACCGAAGCACACAGCGCGTTCGCCAAAGCCGCCTGGGTAGAGTCGTGTGCTCCCGCAGCGAGCCTCCAGATGGCACTTGTCGAGGCCCGTCGCGGGAATGTCGACGAGGCCCTGCGCCACGTCCGTACGGCACTGAGCAGCCGCCCCCATCACCTTCAGGCACGGAACCTGGAGGTCGTGCTGCTCAGGCGCCTCGGCCGGAACGAGCAGGCTCGCACCGTTCTGACCGCCACCCGTCGCATCGACCCCCTGGACCTGTGGGCCAGGCACCTCGACGGCGCGCTCGATGCCGGCCGCGGCCAGGTCGAGGCCGAGACGCTCCTCGACATCGCGCTCGAGTACGCCCGAGCCGGCGAGGCGGCCACCGCCGTCGAGCTCTGTGACCTGGCGCACGAGACGGACCGCTCCAGGCCCCTCGGCCAGACAGCGTGCGGGGTTCTGGCCGACTACCTCGCCGCCTTCATCCTGGAGCGCTCCGGTGACGTCCCCGCCGCATCGTCCCTGCGGACCCGTGCCCGGGGCGGCGACCGGACCTGGAACTTCGCCTCCCGACTGGATGAGGTGGCTGCCTTGGAGTCCGCGCTCACCGCCGACCCTCAGGACGCGACCGCCGCCGCACTGCTCGGGCACTGGCTGTACGCCAACGGCCGGGGGGTCGACGCTGTCGACCTGTGGCAGCGTTCCGTCGCCGTCGACCCTTCCGATCCAGTGGTCTGGCGAAACCTCGGCGTGGCCGCCTACAACCTGGACCACGACGAGGAAGGAGCGGTCGCCGCGTACGAGTGTGCAATCCAGGCGGCACCTGACAACGCGCGCCTGCTCTTCGAGAGCGACCAGCTGTGGAGGCTCACGGGCAGGTCCGTCGACGTGCGCCTGGCACGGCTCGACGCGCGGCCCGACCTCGTCAGGCAGCGCGACGACCTCTGCGTCGCCTATGCCCACCTCCTGGTGAGCGTAGGGCGCCCGGCGGAAGCCCTGGAGCTCCTGGAGGCACGCCGCTTCCAGCCCTGGGAGGGCGGGGAGGGCCAGGTCCTCGGATGCTGGGAGAGGACACATCTCGCGCTGGCGCAGTCGGCCCTCACGGCCGGCGACCCCGAGACGGCGGTCGCTCACCTCGCCGTAGCCCTCAACCCCCCGGAGTCGCTCGGTGAGGCCAGGCATCCGCTGGCAAGCCCCGCTCCCATCCTGCTGGCGCTCGGTGATGCCCAGCACGCGGCAGGGAACGAGGCCGCTGCGGACCGGGCCTGGCGGGATGCCGCGGCTGCCGCCGGTGACTTCACCCGGATGAGTCCCACGGCCTACTCCGAGAACACCTTCTTCTCCATCCTCGCCGCGCGGAGGACGGGCGACGACGAGCGCTCCCAGGCGCTCGTACGAGGCCTGACCGCTCACGCTCAGACGCTTCGGGAGACACCCGCCCGCATCGACTTCTTCGCCACGTCGCTCCCGGCGCTGCTGCTGTTCCACGACGACCCGCAGCGCCAGCAGGACCTGAGCCTGGCCACTGTGGAGGCGGAGGTCGCTCTTCTCACGGGCGGTACGAACACTGGGGCCGGCGGGCTCGAGCGTGTCCTCTCCATCGACCCCAGCCACGAGCTGGCCCTCGACCTCATCCGAACCCTCACCACCGTCGGGAGCAACGCATGACGTACCAGCCGGTCCCTCTGCCCGCCCACCTCCCCAAGGCCCTCACCATCACCTTGTGGGACTTCACCTGGTACGTCCGCACGGGCCCTGGTGAACCCTTCGAGGACCTGGACAGGGCGTTCGCCGAGGCCGTGGAACGTGGCTACAACACCGTCCGGATCTGTGCGATGCCGTACCTGCTGTTCGGCAGCGGGCTCGACACCTCCGCCCTCGAGCTCGGTCCGCTCGGCGGGGCGTACGGCCAGCGGGTCCGCTGGTACGACGTCCGGGAACGGACGGTCATCGACGCCCGGGCCCACCTCCTCGCACTGTTCGAAGCCGCCAAGCGCCACGACTGCTACATCATCGTGTCGAGCTGGGAGTACCAGCAGAGCTCGTCCTTCGCGGCGACCTCGGACTGGTACGACGCCCTGATCTCGATCGACCCGGAAGATCGGGCCGAGGCGCAGGCTGTCGCACAGGCCGGCCTCGTCGACTTCGTCACCGAGCATGGCCTCGCCGACCGCATCGCCTTCGTCGAGGTGCACAACGAGGTGCAGGCGGGCCATCTGGGAGAGGGCATCGTCGGCACCCGCGACGAGATCACCGTCGGTCTGCGGCCACGGCTGGAGCGCGCGGTGACGCGGTTCCACGAGCTGCAGCCGACCGTTCCCGTGACGGTCAACTACGCGCAGGTACCCGTCGCCGGGATGCGCGGCATCCCCGAGAACATCGACGTGCTCGTGACCCATCCCTACGTGTACGGGGTCCTGGGTGCCTTCATCAGCGAGTACGGGCTCCGCGGGCCGGTGGCCGAGTTCGACCAGGACAAGGCCCGCGAGATCCTCCTGCCCGACGCTCCGGACATCAGCGAGTGGGGCCCGGACGCCGCGTGGAGGAACCGGGCCACGATCATCTGCGCCCCCGAGATCTACGTCCATGACAACGGGGACGCCCAGGCGATCGACCGGTGGCTGTACCGCCACCACGGAGCGTGGGAGCAGGCGATGTACGACCGGCTGACGCTCTGGCTCGACGTCGCCCGCGACTGGGCGCTCGTCCACGGGGTCCCCCTCGTGTTCGGCGAGGGCTGGGTCGGCTACACGCCTCGCGACGGGCGCTTCGAAGAAGGTCCGATCGGCGCTGAGTTCTGTCGCCGCGCCATCGACGAGTCGATCCGGGTCGGGGCCTGGGGAACCATCGTCTGCTCCAACGCCGCCCCTCACCACGCCATGTGGGCTGACATCGCCCTGCAACAGCAGTGCAACGACGCCTTCGCAAGCTCGACGCCCATCCGTACCGCCTGAAGCCCACCACACAGTTCAAAGGAGAACCTATGTCCATCCCGACCCCGACCAGCGTCAACCTGACTCGACGCGGGCTGCTGGCCGCAGGAGCCGTCGTCGGCGGTTCCGCACTTCTCAGCGGCTGCCTCGGCGCCGCCAACACTCCCGCCGCCTCTGGGGCCTCGAACGCGAACGTCTCTCTGACGCTCCAGTCCTCGTTGTCGGACCCGAAGCCCAAGGCGGCGCTCGAGCAGGTCGTGAAGGGCTACACGAAGTACCCGACCACGCTGAACACCGTTGCGATCGAGCAGTTCCGGGCGCAGCTCTCCACGTACCTCACGAGCGGGAACCCGCCGGATGTGCTCACCTGGTACGCGGGGTCCGTCGCGCGCGACTACGCCAGCAAGGGCCTGCTCCTCGACCTGTCGGACCTGTGGACGGGCAACGGCGCCTGCGCCAACTTCTCGCCGGCCCTGAAGAGCCTGTCGAGCGATGCCGGCGGGAAGCAGATCTTCGTGCCGACCAACTACTACTGGTGGAGCGTCTTCTACCGGAAGTCCGCCTTCGCCGAGTGGGGCGTCAAGCCGCCGACCACGTGGGAGGAGTTCATGGCGCTGTGCGAGACGCTCAAGAGCAAGGGGATCTCGCCCCTCACCAACGGCACCGGCTCGACGGCATGGATGGCGTCCGGCTGGTTCGACTACCTCGACCTGCGCATCAACGGCGCCGCGTACCACCGCGAGCTGCTCGCGGGGAAGCACTCGTTCGACAGCGCCGAGGTGCGCAAGGTGCTCGACACGTACGCGAAGCTCATCCCCTTCTTCGACCCGAAGGGCCGGTCGTACACCTGGCAGGAGGCTGCGACGCCCTTGGTCAACAAGAAGGCGGGCATGTACCTCATCGGCGCCTTCGTGACCACGGCGTTCCCGGCGGGGGACGTCGACGACGTCGACTTCTTCTCTGTACCGCCGATCAACCCGAACGTCCCCTCCGCGGAGGAGGCCCCCACGGACGGCTACTTCGCGAGCGCCTCGACCAAGAACCCGGCCGCGACCAAGGATCTTCTGGGCTACCTCGCGAGCGCGAAGCAGCAGCAGCTGTTCATCAGCCAGTCGGGCTCGTCGAACCTGCCTACGTCACCCGATGTCGACAGCTCAGGCTTCCCGCCGCTCGTACAGAAGGGCATGAAGCTGCTGGCGGGCACCAAGGAGATCACCCAGTTCTTCAACCGGGACTCCTCCGACGCTCTCCAGGCCACGGCTGACGCGGCGCTCACGAAGTTCCTGGACAACCCAGGCCAGGTCTCCACGATCCTCACGGACTGGCAGACGGCGGCGAAGAAGGTCTGGGGCAGCTGACTTCCATGAGCCTCACCCATGACCTGAGCCGCAACCGCCGCGCCACCCTGGAGCCGGACACCCGGCCGGGGCCGCGCCGCGGCCGCAGGCTGTCCAGACGGGTCCCACCGGTGGTGTGGCTGCTGCTGCTCATACCGTTCCTCGTCGAGGTGGGCTGGGTGTTCTACCCGGCGTTCAACAGCTTCCAGCTGTCCTTCACGAAGTGGAACGGGGTGGGCGCGGCACAGCCGGTGGGCCTGCGCAACTACACCGACATGCTCAGCGACCCGATCTTTGCCACCGCGCTTCGGAACAACGTGTTCTGGGTCCTCGGCTTCGGTGGCCTCTCGGTGGTCACCGGGCTGGCCCTGGCGCTCGCCCTGAACAAGCCGCGACGGGGTGTGGGCATCTACCGCAGCGCCATCTACCTGCCCATGGTGTTCTCGCTGGCGGTCACCGGGTTGTTCTGGCGGGTCATGTACCAGCCGGACGGGCCGGTGAACGTGGTGCTGGCCGGGATCGGCATCAACACCAAGGAGCACCAGTGGCTGGCCGACCCCAACACAGCGCTCGGGGCCATCCTGGTCGCTGCCATCTGGAGGCAGGCCGGCTACATCATGGTGCTCTACCTCGCCGGTCTGAAGGGCTGCGACCCGGCGCTCGAGGAGGCGGCGGCCGTCGACGGCGCGAGCCGGTGGCAACGGCTCCGCTACATCGTGATGCCGCAGCTGAGGAACGTGAACACGGTGATCTTCGCCGTGACGGTGATCGACTCGCTCCGTACGTTCGACATCGTCTGGGCGATGACCCGCGGCGGTCCCTACAACACCACCCAGCTGCTGAGCACGTACATGTACCAGGTGGGCTTCACCCTCGTGAACCTCGGGTACGGCTCCGCGCTGGCGGTCGTGATCTTCCTGCTGGCGATCGCGTTCATCATCACCTACCTCGCTCGCGCGACCCGGGAGGACTGACATGACCGCACCCACTGTGGTCGCCGTGGCCCGTCAGCGCCATCACGGCAAGGACGTCGGGTTCCACCTCGTCATGAGCGTGGTGACCCTGCTGTGGGTCACCCCACTCGTGTTCGTCGCGGCGGTCGCCCTGCGCAGCTTCGACGACATCTCGTTCAACGGGCTCGGCTCGCTGCCGCACTCGTTCACCTTCGAAGCCTTCGGCACCGCCTGGTCCCAGGGGAGCATCGCGGGGGCGCTGGGCAACAGCATCGTCGTCACGCACGCCACCGTCGTCTCGGTGCTGTTCGGGGGGGCGCTGGCGGCGTTCGCGCTGAGCCGCTACCCGATCCCGTACGGGCGGGTGATCCTGCTCGTCATGCTGGCCGGCAACCTGCTGCCGCCGCAGATCCTGCTCATCCCGGTGTCGCAGATCTGCGAGCTGCTGGGGATCTACGACACGCTCTTCGCGCTCGTGGTCGTACAGGTCGGCTTCGGGCTCGGCTTCTTCACGTTCGTCCTCTACGGGTTCATGAGGTCGCTGCCGGTCGAGATGTTCGAGGCGGCGAAGATCGACGGGGCGGGCGACCTGAGGATCTACGCAACCATCGTCCTGCCGCTGTGCCGTCCCGCGCTGGCTGCGTTGGCGGCTCTCGAGAGCACCTGGGTGTTCAACGACCTGCTGTGGGCGCTCACCGTGCTCCGGACCGACACGAAGTTCCCGATCACGGCCGCGCTGCTCAACCTCCAGGGCGGCTACACCTCCCAGTGGAACGTCGTCGCGGCCGGTGCGCTGATTGCAGCCATCCCGACGACGATCGTGTTCTTCGCGTTCCAGAAGCATTTCGTCTCCGGCCTGCTCGTCGGGGTGAGCAAATGAGCTGGGAGCTGAGGACGGCGACGTCGGCGTACCTCATCGACCTCGCACCTGACGACGCCGGACCGGTGCTGCAGGACTGGACCGACGGCGAGCCGCGTGGGTGGGAACCGGAGCCCGCTCGGCACTTCCTCACTGAGGCCGACCGGCTGCCCCTGGAGTACTCAGCGCTGGGTACGCGCCAGGTGCGAGGAGCGGAGCTGGTGGTCGAGCATCCGGACTGGGTCAGCGGCGCA
>JACRAA010000157.1 GCA_016213595.1 Actinomycetota bacterium
GTACCGACCGCCGGCCGGTACGGGGCGAGCACGGCGATGTCCGGGTGCGCGCCCTGCTGACCGAGATGGTTCTCGGCGGGCCTCGCCTGGTCGGTCATCGTGCTCCTGTCGACGCCGACCAGGGTACAAGGCTGCGATGTGGCCGGACGGCGATCCGCCCGGCACACAATGGCAGGCCTCGGGTCACTGCTTCATCGTGCCCGTCTCGAGGAACTTCACGTGCCAGCTGAGCGCCTCGCGGAGGTCGTGGGGCGTGTGCTGGCCGTTGGCAGTCTTCCGCGCCCGGGCGAAGTAGTCGGTCAGCGCCGCCTGGTAGTCGGGGTGGACGCACTTGTCGATGATCTTGCACGCACGCTGCTTCGGCGACAGGCCCCGCAGGTCGGCGAGACCACGCTCGGTGATGAGCACCTGGACGTCATGCTCGCTGTGGTCGTGGTGGCTGACCATCGGCACGAAGCAGGAGATGTCCCCGCCCTTCGCCGTGGACGGCGTGACGAAGCAGGAGATGTACGCGTTGCGGGTGAAGTCGCCGGAGCCGCCGATGCCGTTCTGCATCTTCGAGCCCATGATGTGGGTCGAGTTCACGTTCCCGTAGATGTCGGCCTCGATGAGCCCGTTGCACGCGACGACGCCGAGCCGGCGGATGTTCTCCGGGTGGTTCGAGATCTCCTGCGGCCGCAGGATGATCGAGCTGCGGTACCGCGCGGCCTCGTTGTTCATCTTCTCGGCAGCCTCGGGCGACAGTGAGAAGGCCGTCGCCGACGCGGCGATGATCTTGCCGGCGTCGATGAGGTCGACCATGCCGTCCTGGATCACCTCGGTGAAGCTGTACAGGTTCTCGAACGGCGAGTCGAGCAGGCCGGCGAGGACCGCGTTGGCGATGTTGCCGACGCCCGACTGCAGCGGGAGCAGGTTCTTCGGCATGCGTCCCGCGGCGACCTCCCCGCCGAGGAAGTCGATGAAGTGGCCGGCGATGGCGCGCGAGTCCTCGTCGAGCGGCTTGAACGGCGTGTTCCGGTCGGACGCAGCGCACTCCACGATGCCGACGACACGGTTCCAGTCGATCTCGAGCGCGGTCGACCCGATGCGGTCGTCCGCCTTGGTGATGGGGATGGGGACACGGTCGGGTGGGAGCCGGGTGCCGTAGTAGATGTCGTGCATGCCCTCGAGCTCGAGAGACTGCCACGAGTTCACCTCGAGGATGATCTTCTCGGCCTTCTCGAGGTACACGTTGTTGTTGCCGACCGACGAGGACGGGATCGCGTTGCCGTCCTCCTTGATGGCAGTGACCTCGATCACCGCGACGTCGAGGTGACCGAGGAAGCCCTGCCGCATGAGGATCGCCGAATGGGACAGGTGGATGTCGGCGTAGTCCGAGACTCCGCTGTTGATCTTGTTCCGCATGATCGGGTCGGACTGGTACGGGGCGCGGAACGAGATCCCGTCGGTCTCAGCGAGGGCCCCGTCGAGCTCGGGGGCCGTCGACGCACCGGTGAACACGCCGATGCGGAACTCATCCCCACGGGCGTGCGCGGCCTTGATGCGCGTGGCCAGGGCCAGAGGAACAGCCTTGGGGTAGCCGGCGCCGGTGAACCCGGAGAAGCCGATGTTGTCGCCGTTGTTGATGAGCGCCGCAGCGTCCTCGGCCGACATGATCTTCGCCTTGGCGGCCTCGTTGAAGATGCGAGACATGCGTCCATCTCGTCCCGCGCGCAGCGCGCGCACTGATCCTGATGACGTGGACTGACGGCTTCACACTACAGAGCGACCTCCGGCAAAGAGTGCGGGAGGGGGTATCCAATCTGCCCAGGCGGGCCGCGGGGCCGGCGGCTACTTCGGATGGGCCGCGACGTAGGCGGCCATGGTGTCGGTCTGCAGCGCGCGGCCGAGGGTCGCGACGGCTGCGCTGTCGACCAGGTCGATGGACTGACCGTCCGAGCTCGTCCCGAGCCCTGCGATCGGCGCCTGGAGCGAGACGATCTGGTCACCGCTGGTGATCCTCATCGACGTGGCCAGGTCGATGATCACGCTGTCCGTCATCGCGGCGTCCACCTTCACGTACTTCGCGACCGAACGGATCACGTTGCCGAGGACGACAGGGTTCGCGAGCACCTGAGGAGTCGCGACCTTCAGGGCCAGTGCCTTGATGAGCGCCCGTTGCCGCAGCGCGCGGTCGAAGTCACCGTTGGGCAGCTCGTACCGCTGGCGGGAGAACAGCAGGGCCATCGCGCCGTCGAGGTAGACCGGACCCTTGGGGTACGAGTAGGTCGCGCCCGTGGTGGGATCCTTCGCCGTCGACGGCACGGGGTTGTCCACCGTCACCCCGCCGACAACGTTGACGAGGCCCACGAAGTCGTCGAGGTTGGTCGTCACGACGTGGTCGATCCGTGCCCCGGTGAGGCCTTCCAGCGTCTGGACGGCCAGGGCGGTCCCGCCCCAGGAGTACGCCGCGTTGATCTTCGCCTGTCCGTGGCCGGGAACGGCCACCCACATGTCGCGGGGGAACGAGACGATGTAGACGCGCGAGCGGTCGGACGAGATGTGCACGACCATCAGCGAGTCGCTGCGGCCGTTCTCCTTGGGGACCCAGTCGTCCGCACCGATGAGGACGATGTTCATCGCCGGCAGCGCCCCGCCACGGCTCGGGGTCGGGGTCGGCGGCCGGTCGACGTTCGCGGGCAGAGCGCTCGGCTCTCGGGGGATCTTTGACAGCGACTGGGTAGCGGTCTGCGCCAGGTAGCCGACGATCGCCACGCCGGCCACGAGGAGGACGGCGACGGAGATCGCAAGGACAAGGAGGGCGCGCCTGGGGCGTGGCTTGCGGGGTGGCGGCGGCGGGGCCGTACCCGTCGTGGCCTGTCGCCAGATCGGATCCTCGGTCATGTCTTCTCGATCCTCGCCGTGGCGCTGGGAGCGGGCTCGCAGTCTGAGGGTGTCCTCAACGCATCCGAGAACCGCCGATACGCCACGGGGTCACGCTACACATCCCTGGCCTCGATAGGCTCGCGGCCCAGGCAAGGAGTCCCAAGGAGCGCGGCAGTGACTGTCCAGACGTACCGGATCGGTGACGGACAGGCGCTCGGTACGCCGTGAGGGTCCACCTCAACCTGCAGGCTGCGCCCAACCGCACGTCCGGGATCGGCGTCTACACCCACGAGATCGCCCGTCGCCTCGCCGGCCGGCCCCACCTGCTCCTCAGCGGTGGCTTCAACTCGCTGCGGACCCGCGCCGTGCCGATGTTCGACGCGTACGGCTTCCCCGTCCGCATCTCGCACGTTCCCGCCCGCCTGGTCTACAGCCCTCCCGTCCTGCGTCGCCTCCCCGTCTCGTACGGCGCGATGATGCGGGACCGCAGCGACACCTCGGTCTTCTTCGCGAACGCCCTGCCGGCGATGCCCGTCCGCGGCCGGGTCGTCGCCGTGGTCCATGACCTCATCCCGCTCAGGATCCCGCTGGAGCTGCCGGGCATCGCCGAGCGGTACCGGCGGCAGCTGGACGCCATCCGGGAACGGGCGGACGTGGTCGTGACCGTGTCCAGGTCCTCCGCCGACGACATCGCCGCGGAGACGGGGATCAGCCGCGACCGGATCGCGATCGTGCCGAACGGGCTCGACCCCTCAGCCTTCGCCGGCCCCCTCGAGGGGGACGTACGGGCACGGGTGCGCGAGAGGTACGGGCTGCCCGAGCGGTACGTGCTGTACTTCGGCGGGACGCGGCCGTACAAGAACGTCGCCCGGCTCGTCGAGGCCTACTCGCAGCTGAGTGCGCCGGTACGAGCACACGTGAAGCTCGTCATCACCAGGCAGGATGCCAACCTGGAGGCGCGAGCGTCGGCCTTGGGCGTGTCCGACTCGGTCGTGTTCACCCCGCCGATCCGCGATGAGGACAAGGTCGCTGTGTACCACCTGGCCGAGGTCGCCGTGCTCGTGTCCCTGTACGAGGGGTTCGGTATCCCGGTGATCGAGGCGATGGCCGCCGGCACGCCGGTGGTGGCCTCGGACGTCTCGTCCCTGCCCGAGGTCTGCGGTGACGCCGCGCTGCTGGTCGACCCGCTCGACACGGACGCGCTGGCGTCGCGGCTCGACAAGGTGCTCGGCGACCCTGAGCTCCGTACCTCGCTGACGGCAGCCGGGCTCGCGAACGCCCGGCGGTACAGCTGGGACGCCTCCGCGGACCTGTTCGACGCCGTGCTGAGCAGCGAGGGCTGACCGGGGGAGAGTCTCCCCGTCACACGGACGCTGATGTAGGAGTCCGAACAAGTTGATGACTCCGCCCGGCCGTACGTGATGACTTGAGGCGAGGAACCACCAGGGCCAGACCAAACTGCTTAGTCACCGCCCGACGGTCGAGCTGGGGTCCCTTCGGTCGAGGTCCGGTGACACCTCCAGGGCGACAGGGGGGGTCATCGACGGGCGCAGTTGGTCCGGCGACATGGGCTGCGTCAGCGGGAGCGCTGCAAGCGGCACCGCTGCTCCAGACAATCGCTCATGCCGAGACTCGTTCGTGTCTACCGCCTTCCGCTCGAGAGGCCACGACACGCGCGGTCACTCCGGCGTGTCGCGGCAACAAATGACCTCTCGTGCCGACACTCGTGCGTTGCCTGCCGGGTCTGACGGTTCAGACGCGCATGTTTGCTGTCGATCGCCGTTTTCGCTGCCCAAACGAGCCGACTGGCCTGTTCGGACGCACATCTTGCGTTTGAGCAGCCATTTTGGCGATCCCGCCCCAATCGCACGAAGAAGATAGCCTCAGTTGACTGAGAAGAATGGCCCTCAGTCACGACCACTCGCTCATGCCGCGCAGTCAGCTCGGTCGATCGTGCCAATGCAGGATGTTGTGACCCACTGACGGAAAGACGTCCGGAACGGCCGCGTCACGGGGGTCTCGGTGGGCACGACCGAGAGGCCAATGGGTGCGAGCCTTGTCTGACGGGCCGCTCCGACTCAGGATGAACCATGACCGAGACGACCACGTACACGATCGAGGTGCCCGGCGCCGTACTGGCCTACGACGTGCACGCGCCGGGCAAGCCAAGCGACCACCGACCGCTGCTCGTCTTCGGGTCGCCAATGGGCGCCTCGGGCTTCGCCCAACTGGTGCGCCATTTCGGCGACCGGACAGTGATCACCTACGACCCCCGCGTCAGCGAGCGGAGCACCCTCGAAGAGGGCGCCGCGTTGTCCTATGAGGTGCATAGTGACGACGTCCGCCGGGTCGTCGCGGCGACCGGGTTGGGCCCGGTGGACGTGTTCGCCTCCAGCGGTGGAGCGGTCGCGGCGCTGCCGTGGCTGCTTGCTCACCCGGATGAGGTCGGCACGTTGGTGGCTCACGAGCCTCCACTTACCGCGCTCCTGGAGGACGGCGAGGTGCTCGAGCGGGTGACAGCAGACATCGCGGCGACCTACCAGGCGCAGGGACATGGCCCGGCGATGGCGAAGTTCATCCAGCTCGTCATGTACGACGGCCCGCTTCCTGACGACTTCCTCGATCGCCCGGCTCCGGACCCGGCCCTGTTCGGGTTCTCCGCCGAGGACGACGGCAGCCGCGACGACGCGCTCCTCGGACGCAACATGACGATGCCCGCGTACCATCCCGACGGTGACGCCCTGCGCGCGTCAGGCGTGGCGATCGTGCCCGCGGTGGGTGCGGCGAGCGGAGCGGCGATGCCCCGGCGGGCCGGCGAGGCGCTCGCGGCGCTGCTCGGTGTGGAGGCCGTCGAGTTCCCCGGCGACCAC
>JACRAA010000169.1 GCA_016213595.1 Actinomycetota bacterium
CCACATTGCCGTGCTCGTGACGGGCTGGCTCGCCGTCGCGCTGTCCTCGGCAGCGATCGGCTCGAGCTCCGTCGCGCGCGTCGGCCTCGGCTCGGCCAAGCCCCAGTGGCAGATCACCGTGGCCCGCTCGGTCGACGCGAGCACCTCCGCACCGATCGTCGGCGATGCCGCCGACGACATCCTCGAGCCGGTCGTCGCACCTGCGCGGTCGGAGGGACGATTGGTCTCGGTGGCCCCGTACGTGCGACCGTTCGTCCTGGTTCCCACGACGACCTCGACGACCTTTGCGCCGGCCGCAGCCTCGGCTGCCCCCTCTCCCGCCGACGCACCTCCCAGCAGCCTGCCCGCGCCCGAGGCAACCGCCCCGGCGGACGACGGGAACGACGCGCCACCGATTCTGGAGACCCCCAAGCCCTCGTCATGGCCCAGCATCGCTCCGGGCAAGAGCGGGCTGAGACGTGCGTCGAACGGCAAGGCGAGCATCCTGCCGGTTCCCACCCTGCTGACCGCGTCGCCGACGCCACAAGAGGCCCTCGCCATCGTCGAGTAGCCCGGTCGGTACAGCCCGCCTCCCCCGCTCGTCGCCTAGACTCACCGGGCCCGTGTTCACAGGCAGCGGAGGGAGGACGGGATGCGCTTCGTGACCAGACTCCTGGCGACCGCTCGGGAGCTGTGGCCGTACTACCTGGCCATCACAGTCTGTTCCGTGCTCGTCGCCGGCGCGGGGCTCGTCAGCCCCTTCCTCATCAAGGCGGCGACCGACCAGCTCGTCACGATGACGACAGGCAGGGGTCCGCGTCTCCTCGTCCCCCTCGTGTGGCTGGCGGTCGGCCTGTTCGCCGTGGAGGCGACGCGCAGCGTGATCTCGAACGCCGCGGGCTATCTGGGTGACGTGATGTCTGCCCGGCTCCGAGCGACGCTGTCCGCCCGGTACTTCCACCACCTGCTCCGGCTCCCTCAGCGCTACCTCGACAACGAGCAGACCGGGACGCTGATCGGCCGCCTCAACCGCTCCATCTCGGAGGTGGCCCAGTTCCTCAACGTGTTCGCGAACAACATGCTCCCGATGCTCCTCACGCTGGTGGCGTCGCTCGCGGTCATGGCCTGGTACTCGTGGCCGATCGCCCTGCTCGTGGTGCTCATGTACCCCGTGTTCACCTGGCTGACGGCGCTCACGTCGTCGAAGTGGCAGGTGCTCGAGAAGGCCAAGAACGCCCAGGTCGACGACGCCAACGGACGGTTCGCGGAAGCCGTCATCCAGCTCAGGGTGGTCAAGAGCTTCGTGGCCGAGATCCGTGAGCTGCGCCACTTCACGGACCGGTACGACACGACGATCGGCCTGACCAGGGACCAGTCGCGGTTCTGGCACCTCATGGACATCGCTCGGCAGGTGGCGCTCAACGTCATCTTCTTCGGGATCTACGTCGTGATCTTCCTCCAGACGGCCACCGGCTCGTACACCGTCGGCACCATGGTCCTGCTCGTCCAGATGGTAACGATGGCCCGCATGCCGGTGACAGGCATGAGCTACCTCGTCGACGCGGCGCAGCGGGCTGTCGCGGGCAGCCGTGACTACTTCGCGGTGATGGCCGAACCGGTCGAGGCCGAGGCCCTGCCCGACCCGGACCGCTCCGCATGGCCTGCGGTCCAGAACGCCCCTGCCGTGTCGTTCCGCGACCTCACGTTCGGGTACGGCGACGGACCCGATGTTCTTGAGGGCGTGACCTTCGACGTGGCTCCCGGCGAACGGGTCGCCTTCGTCGGCGAGTCTGGCGGAGGGAAGACCACGCTGGTGAGCCTGCTGCTCCGGCTGTACGACGCGCGGTGCGGCCAGATCCTCATCGACGGGGTCGACATCTCGGGCGTCGAGCACGGCGCGGTACGGGAGAGGGTGGGCGTCGTCTTCCAGGACCCCTCCCTGTTCTCGGGCACGATCAGGGAGAACATCGCCTACGGGGAACCGAGCCGGGCCGACGACGCCGCGATCGAGGCCGCAGCGCGACGCGCCCACGTACAGCCTTTCGTCGAGAAGCTGCCCGAGCGGTACGACACGGAGATCGGCGAGCGCGGGCTCAAGCTCTCCGGCGGCCAGAAGCAGCGCGTGGCGATCGCACGGGCCCTGCACAAGGATGCGCCGATCCTCGTCCTGGACGAGGCGACGAGCTCGCTGGACACCAGGGCCGAGCGGCAGGTACAGGCCGGGCTCGACGAGCTCATGACGGGCCGGACCACGCTCATCATCGCCCACCGGCTGTCGACGATCTCGTCGGTCGACCGGATCGTGACGCTCCGTGACGGCCGCGTCGACGAGATCGGCACGCCGGACGAGCTGGCGGTCAGCGGCGGGATCTACAGCGAGCTGCTCGCACTGCAGGCCTCGGCGTCCCGGGCCGACCGGAGGCGCCTCGCCGCGTACGACATCGCGGGCTGACGTCTGAGGAAGGCAGACGCCGCCCCCGGAGGTCGCCGCCGTCACTCGATGTGGAACACCTCCTGGAGCTCCACGAAGGACTCGTCGGGGTTGCTGTCGCCGATGCCGCTGAAGAGGTGCTGGACGGATGCCTGCCAGCGGGCGTTGACCTCCTCGGCGGCCATGGCCTGCTGGGCGTCAGCGAGACCGTCCGGCGTCTCCACGTAGCCGAACAGGGTTCCGTCGTCAGCGATGAACAGCGTGTAGTTCCCCCACCCGGACCGTCGCAGCGCCTCCTGCATCTCGGGCCACACCGCACGGTGCCGCTCGATGTACTCCTCCATGTGCTCCGGCGCCACCCGCGTCATGAACCCCACCCGCTGCATGCGCTGCTCCTGTCCTCGGGGGCCGGCAGGGCCGGCCCGTCGTGTACGTGTTCCTCTAGGTGTACGTGCTGGGTATGCCTGTACCTACCGTGCCTGTACGTATCGTGCCGGAGACCGGCCCCGGTCAGGACGCGACGGCCAGCACCTCGTTGAGGATCTCAGCCAGCCGCTGCGGGCTGTCCCGGACGACGTCGGTGGCGGCGACCTCCACGGTGATCCCCTGCGCCGTCCGGATGCTCTTGACGAGCAGCTCAGCCGCCGCGACCGAGAGCTTGTTCCCTCCTGCCGAGACGACCGTGGTCGGCGCCTCGATCCGCCGCAGGTCGGTGGACAGGTCCAGCGACATCATCGCGTCGAGGCCTGCGAGCATGGTCTCCTTCGAGACCCCCGGCGCGAAGGACCGCGCGGGCGCCAGCCTGAGCATGGCGCGCTGCACGCGCAGAGTCGCCCTCGGCGGAACGACCGGGGTGTCGACGAGCACCAGTCGGTCGACCCGCGCCGGCTCGTCGGCGGCGAACCGCAACGCCACCATCCCGCCGAGGCCGGTCCCGCACACGTCGACGACGTCGAGGTCGCGCAGCTGCATGACGGTCACCAGGTCGGCCACTGCGCCGGCGAGGTCGAAGCCGCGCTCGTCGGTGGGCTTCAACCCTCGCAACCACGGGGCATGCAGCGGACGCTGGGCTCCGATGCCCGTGACCACGTCCTGCCAGACAGGCGGGTTCTGGCCCGCGCCATGAAGGAGGAAGAGTGTACGTGTCGTCACAGCCCCCATCCTGTCGCACCGGCAGACGGGCGGCCGAATCACGCGGAGGGGCGCATGCTACGTTGCTGAAGAGCCGCACGCGGGTATCGGAGACGGGGAGCTTTTTCCCCCGAGGAGGTGTTCGTCGCATGGCGTTGACCGTCGGTACGCGACTCGACGACTCTGCCCTGCAGGATGACCATTTCGTCGCCCCGCCGCTCGCCGGGCTGGTCGTCTACCAGTTGACTGTGCGCCCTGGAGCGGACCCGGAGCGCCGCGACGCTGCACTGGATCGGGCGGCCGCGCTCGGCGTGACTGCCGTCGAGCTGCTCCCCCCGGCCGACCTACCCGTCACGAGCGAGCACTACATCCCGGCCCACGTCGCCGTCGAGCGTGCGTTCGGTGGGGCCGACACGCTGAGGACACTCGTTGCGGCGGCCCACCACCGGGGACTTGCCGTCATCGTCAACATCGCCTACCAGCACCCGGAGCCGGTCGGCGACGTGGTGCTGGACATCTCGCAGGAGTCGGTGCGTCGTGTCATCACGCGTGAAGCGCTGCGCTGGCTCCGGGACGTCCGGGTGGACGGCGTGAGGCACGACATGGGGGCCTACACGGAGCTGGTCCGCTCGGCGTCGGTGCCGCAGACCGCCGGGTGGCAGCTCATCCGTGAGCTGAACGAGGCGATCCGTACGGAGCTGAGCCACGTGGTGCTCATGGCTCTGGATGAGCAGGGGGACCCCCGGGTCACCTCGCTGGACGCGTCCGGTGCCCTGTTCCACGCGCAGTGGGACCCCGCCTTCGTGCGCGCGATCAGGGACGCGCTCGACGGTCGGGGCTCCATGGCCGGGGTGAGGGACGCGATCGGGTCGAGCTTCGGTGACACCTTCAGCCGTGTGGTGTACGCGCACTGCGCGGAGCTCATCGGCAGGGAGCCCGCCCCCCAGGAGCAGCCGCTCGACTGGGAGGCGGCGAAACGGGTCACCCTCGGGATGTGCATGGTCCTCACCTCTCCCGGCGTCCCGCTCCTGTTCCAGGGTCAGGAGGTCGTCCACGGCGGCACGGTCGCCGCGTCACCCCGGGTACCCCGGCCCCACCGGTTCGCAGAGCTGGTCAAGGACCTCGTGCGGCTCCGCAGGAACTGGTACGACACGACACGGGGGCTGTCCGGGCACGGTCTCGAGGTGTTCCACTGCCAGGAGACCAACCGGGTCGTGGCGTGGCACCGCTGGAGCGACATCGGCCCTGGCGATGACGTCGTGGTCGTCGCCAACCTGTCTGCGCAGACCTACCCGGCCTACCGGATCGGGTTCCCCGACGACGGGCTCTGGCGGCTCCGGTTCTCCAGCGACGACGCGTCGTACTGTCCGCTGTTCCAGGGGAACCCGTCCACCGACGTCGTGGCCGAGTTCAGGCCCGTCGACGCGCAGCCGGCCTCCGCCGAGGTCTCGATCGGGCCGTACTCGCTGCTCGTGTTCTCGCAGGACACCTGGCCCGTCTGACGTCAGGCCTCCGCCAGGCTCCTGCCGACCTCGCTGACGAACCCGTCGATCGAGGCGTCCTCGCGCGTGCCGTGGTTGACGTGGTTCCCGTCCCGGTCCCAGCCGCACAGGTACACCACCGGCGCCCCGCTGACGCTGTCCACGCCGTGCTCCCAGGTGAAGTACGAGCCGGTGGCGGAGGCGTCCCCACGGACGACCATCACGGCATGGGCCTCGGCAGCCTCGATGGGCTCCGGCAGGGTGACGAGCACTCCCGCATAGTCGGGGCGCTGCACGACGTACGTCGCAAGCCCGGCATCGTCGATCCGGTCGCTCGCCGGTACCGCAGCGTTCGCGTCGTCCCACAGTGTCGAGAGCTTCGGACCGAGGTCGACGGCGATCGCCTCACTCACCAGGTCGACCCTGTCGTCGAGTGCCAGGTCACGCAGGATGCGGTGTGCGAAGGCGTAGTGAACGGTCCTCGGTGCCATGGCTCACAGATTGCCATATCCGGACCTACCCGTCAGTGATCCCGTACGGCTGGTCCTGCCGGTGAGCCGCCGCTACTCAGGAGCCGGGGGCCGACGTGACGGCCTGGCCGGCTTCGCGTGGATCTCGTCCGCGCGGGCGAGCACGAGCCCACGGATCACGTCGTCCGGGATCGGCACACCCAGCGGGAACCTCATGGTGCCCTTGGCCGATGTGAGCCCGTCGACAGGCCCGAGGTCAGCCACCACCTTCGACACGACCTCGCCGCTGTACGGGTAGACACCGAAGTGCTTCTTCGCGCGCATCACGGACAGCAGGGGCCGGCCCTGGTGGACCAGCGCCGGCATCCCGTACGAGACGCCCTGCTCCACCTCGGGGAGAACCGCCTGAGCGACCGCGTACGCGCCGCCGATGATCTCAGCGTCAGGCGGGTCGAGCCCCTCGAGGTAGTCGTCGATCGCAGGCATCCAGGACTCCTTGTCAGCCGGTCGCGTACAGCGCGTCGATGTGGTGGGCGGCCGCCGCGAGGAACGCCTCTCGACGGAGCTTGAGGGTGGGCGTGACAATCATCCCGCCCGGAGTCAGGTCCGCGACCAGCGGCAGGATCTTGCGTACCTGCTCGGACCGGGACACCGCGACGTTCGCCCGGTCGACGTCTCGGGCGAGCCGGTTGAGCAGTGCCTGGTCGGTCACCGCGACGCCGTCCGGAGTCACGGCGAGGCCGCGCAGGCGGGCGGCGAGGGCCGGATGGCCGTGGTGCACGGCCCAGTCGACGACCGCTTCGGTGTCGAGGAGGAGGAGGGCCGACAGGTACGGGCGCCGGTCCCCGACCATGAGGGCTCTGGCGACGAGGCTCGACTTCTCGACCTCGAGCTCCCACCGGGACGGCAGGATCTTCTTCCCCCACGCCGTGACGAGCGCCGAGCCGAGGAGGCCCTGCACGGTGAGACGGCCCTGCTCGTCCAGGGACCCCAGATCGCCGGTACGAAGGAAGCCCTCGCTCCAGCTGTCCTGCCCGCCCCTCACGTACCCGGCGGTGACACCGACGCCGGAGACCAGCACCTCCCCGTCCTGGCTGATCCGTACGCTCGTCCCCGGCATGGGATGTCCGACGGTCCCCGGCCGGATGTCGCCGACGCGGTTGCCCGTGGCTGTCGCCGTCGACTCGGTGAGCCCGTACCCCTCGATCACCGGGATGCCCTGTCCCCAGAAGTAGCGGGCCAGGGCCGGGTCGAGGGGTGCCCCTCCACACAGCACCCACCGCACCCGGCCTCCCAGGCGGGTGCGGAGCCGGCGGTAGAAGAACCGCTCGAAGATCGCGTGCTGCACGCCCAGCCAGGGTGTCGGCTGTGCGGAGGGCTTGTCCTGCCGGGCCTCGAGCAGGTTGCCCCACGAGACCGCGACCCGCTCGGCGCGGGGGAACAACGCGGACAGACCCGCCTTGCCCGCCCACTCCCGCTCACCGTCGCGGACCTTC
>JACRAA010000170.1 GCA_016213595.1 Actinomycetota bacterium
CGGACACCTACTCGCCGGCGAGGAGCCTGAGAACATCGTGGCCCGGCTGTAGGAGTGTCCTGCGGCCGTGACCTCGCCGCGGGCCGAGGGCGAGCCGGAGACGCCTAGCCGCAGAGGGGCAGCGGACGCTACCCGCCGGCGCCGACCAGCTCGGTGTCCCTGCGCCGCAGCGGACCCGACGTGCGGTCATGCCACAGCAGCCCGACGTAGACGAGGTCGAAGACCGAGCAGAGCAGTCCGATGGCGAGGATGAACGGGCGGTACGTGAGGACGCCGAACAGGATCGTCGGCGCCAGCGTCCCGAGCCATTTGGACACCGCGATGAGCAGGCTCTGGCCACGTCCGGACCGGCGAGCGACGAACATGGCGATGAACAGCCCCGACATGAGCAGGTTCTGCAGGAAGGCGGAGTAGCTGGGGCCACCAGAGGCGCCGAACTCGAGGCGGAACATGACCTGTACCAGCGCTGAGGCCATGATCACCAGAGCCACGAACGCGTAGAACACCGTGCGGCGTACGTACGGGAACTCGCGCGGGCCGTACCGCAGCAGCGTGTAGAGGATGCCGATGTCACCGCAGGCCCACACCAGGTTCACCCACGTCTGTACGTCGGGGCGGGCGCCCCAGAACCCGAGGACGGTGTAGAGCACCTCCCAGGCGAGGTTCAGCCCGAAGGCGGCCAGCGGCATCGCATACGTCCGCTGGGTCAGCCCGAGCCGTACCGCGTCGACATAGACGAGCGTCCACGCGATCCCGCTCACGAGTGTCAGCACGAGGCTCACGCCGTCCATCGCTCTCCTTCGCCGTCCGCAGCGACTGTACGGCGACGAGCGGCGGCACGCGAGACCTTGTCAGGCGGACATTGGGCGAGATCCCCGTCGGCGTCACATGCCGGGGACGACGGCCGCCAGCGCGTTGGTCAGCGCGAACGCCGAGGCGATGGACACTCCGATCCACGCGGGGACGTTTCCACGGCGCTCGCCTTCACGACGCGCGCGCCTGCCGAAGACCCAGGCAAGGATGCCAGGGACGGCGAACACGATCAGCGCGGGGACGGTGCTGGCGACGGCGACCCACACGGGCGGAGCGGTTCGGGTTCCGACGTCGTACCCGAACAGTGAGGACAGGCCCTCGCCGACGCCGAAGGCGGCGGGGAAGCTGACGAGGAACCCGGCCAGACACAGCCAGGCGATGCTGAGATCCCGACGAGCAGCCGGGGTACGTGACTCGGCCATGAGTCTCACCCCTCTCGACCCACGCTACGCCACGACTCAGGGGCGAGGATCGCTTCCGCAGGCTTCAGGAGGTCGGATGGAGCAGCTCGCCGGGGAGCTGCTCGATGAGCCGGAGCCAGAGCTCGCTGGCGGTGGGGTAGCTCGGTACGGCGTGGCGCAGGACGTCGACCGGAACCTTCCCCGTGATGGCGATGGTGGCCGAGTGGAGGAGCTCACCGGCCTCGGGCCCGACGAACGAGGCACCCACGAGGCATCGGCTGGCCCGGTCGACGACGAGCTGGGCGCCGCCCTCGACGTCGTCCCGCAGCAGGGCCGCTCCCGAGGCCGCGGTCCAGGGCACGTGCGAGACCACGACGTCGACTCCTGCCGTCCTGGCCTGCGCCTCGGTGAGGCCCACGCTTGCGACCTGCGGGTCGGTGAAGATGACCTGCGGGACGGGTACGTCCTCGGGCGGGGGTGTCGACGTACCTCCCGTCACCCTTGCGGCGATCTGCTCGCCGAGGACGCGGGCACGGTACTTGCCCCAGTGCGTGAGCGGTGCCTCGCCGCTGGCGTCCCCCACGAGGACGAGCCAGGGCGGCACGTCACCCGACAACGCCTTCGTGGGATCCAGCCCGACCGAGGCCAGCCCGACGTCGTCGAGCCGTGGGCGGCGTCCGATGGCCACGAGGATCTCGTCGGCCGTCAGCTCGCCCTGGCTCGTCTGCAGGACGACGGGTCCGCCGTGGACGCGGCCGAGACCGGTGGGCTGGGGGTCCTCCCGCCGGCACTCCGTCACCTCGACGCCGAGTCGGACGTCGACGCCGGCCTTGCGCAGCGCGTTCAGGGTGATCTCGCTCGCGAACGGCTCGACCCGGTTCAGCACCCGGTCGTCGCGGCTCAGAAGCGTCACGGCCGACCCGAGGGCGTTCATCCACACGGCGGCCTCGCACGCCACGACCCCGCCGCCGACGATGACCAGCCGCCGCGGCACCTCGTCCACACCCGTGGCGTCCCTCGAACCCCATGGGAGGAAGCCGTCGTACATGTCAGGCAGGTTGGGCTCACTCCCCGTCGCGATGACGACGGCATGGCGTGCCTGGAGGGTGCGACTCCCGTCAGGCGTCGTGAGCTCGACGGTCCGCTCGCCGGCGACCCGTCCGGTGCCGCGGAGGACCCTCAGCCCGACGCCCTCAGCCCAGTCGACCTGCCCGGAGTCGTCGTAGCTGGACACCCACTCGTCCCGACGGGCGAGCAGGGCCCGGCGGTCGAGGCTTGTCCCCGTGATCCCGGGGAGGTGCGCTGCGGTTGCCGCCAGCTCGACCGGTCGGAGCAGGGCCTTGCTCGGGATGCAGGCGTAGTAGGAGCACTCCCCGCCGACCAGCCCGCGCTCGACGAGCGCCGCTGTCAGGTGTGTGCCCTGGGTCGCGTACTGGGCGATGTTCTCCCCGACCGGACCGGCTCCGATGACGATGACGTCGAACACTTCAGGCTCAGCCATGCGCCCAGTATCACCGTCCGGGCTTCCCGCGCCCAGGGGTCAGCGGGAGGTCCTGCCCCGAGGGGGACCGGTCAGAGCGCGCCCTTGGACTCCTCCCCCATCGGGAGGGGAACGAGGCGGGTCACCTCGGTCGGCGAGGCGAGGTGGCCATCGAGGGCGACGTGGAGCGCGGCTACGGCCTCGCCCTTCCCGTGCTGGTCCAGGAGCGCGAGGCTCTCCCACTTCTCGATCATGAGGAGGGTGCCGTCGGGAGCGTCGTGGATCGCGTACAGGAGGCAGCCGGGCTCCCGATGGACGGCGGCGATCGCCGGTTCGAGGGCGCCGAGCACCGCCTCCCTCGAGCCGTCGGCGGGATGGAAGACCGCCGTCACGACGACGGGGTCGGAGAGGTTCGCAGTGCTGGTCACGCGCCCGACCGTACAGGAGGACGAGCGCTTGGGGCTTGCACTTCCGACTGCCCCCGAAGGCGGCCCCGGTTCCCGCGACCGCAGGCGTCTCGCTGGGCGACGGATCAGGCCAGCTGCATGTCCACGAAGCGGCTGAGGTGCCCCTGGAAGGCCGCCGTGATCGTCCGGGTCTCGCCGTTACGGTGCTTGGCCACGATGAAGTCGGCCTCTCCGGGGCGTTCGTCCTTGTTGTACGCGTCCTCCCGGTGAAGAAGGATCACCATGTCCGCGTCCTGCTCGAGACTGCCCGACTCGCGGAGGTCGCTCAGCATCGGCTTCTTGTCGGTGCGCTGCTCGGAGCCACGGTTGAGCTGGGAGATGGCGATGACCGGGATCTCCAGCTCCTTCGCGAGGAGCTTGATCTGGCGGGAGAACTCGGACACCTCGACCTGTCGGTTCTCGACCTTCTTGCCGCTGCTCATCAGCTGGAGGTAGTCGATGACCACCAGCTTGAGGTCGTAGCGCTGCTTCATCCGGCGAGCCTTCGCACGGATCTCCATCATCGTGAGGTTCGGCGAGTCGTCGATGTACAGCGGGGCGGACTCGATGCGGCCCGTCACCTTGGCGAGCTGCTCCCAGTCCGTGTCCGAGAGCTTGCCCGTACGCAGGTGGTGCAGCTTGAGACCGCCCTCCGCACTGAGCAGTCGGGTCATGATCTCGGATGCGCTCATCTCCAACGAGAACACAGCCGTCGTCAGCCTGTTCTTGATCGCGGCGGACCGGGCGAAGTCGAGCGCGAGGGTCGACTTTCCGATGGCGGGCCGCGCGGCGATGATGATCATCTGGCCCGGGTGAAGGCCGTTCGTCAGCTCGTCGAGCTCGGCGAACCCGGTCGGCACTCCCGCCAGCCGGCCGCCGCGGGAGGCGATGGCCTCGAGCTCGTTCCACGTCGGCTCGATGAGCTCGCTCAGAGGCTTGTAGTCCTCGCTCGTCTTGCCTTCGGCCACGTCGTAGATGGTCTGCTGCGCCAGGTCGACGATGTCGGCGACCTCGCCGGTCCCCTCGTAGCCCATCTGCGCGATGCGGATCGACGCCTCGACGAGCCGGCGCAGGATGGCCTTCTCGCGGACGATCTCCGCGTAGTACCCGGCGTTCGCGGCGATGGCGACACTGGAGAGGAGATCGTGCAGGTACACGTGCCCGCCGACCTTGCCGATCTCCCCGCGCCTCGTGAGCTCGGCGGCGACGGTGATCGGGTCGGCCGGCTCACCCTTCCCGTACAGGTCGAGGATCGCGTCGAAGATCAGCTCATGGTTGGGCCGGTAGAAGTCACGGCCCTTGACCGTCTCGACCACGTTGGCGATGGCGTCCTTGCTCATCATCATCGCGCCGAGGACCGACTGTTCTGCGGGCACGTCCTGGGGAGGCGTACGGTCCGTCTGCGCGAAGTCGCGCACCTCTGCCAACGTCATGCCCTGCTCCCCCTTCCAGACCGCCGGGACTTCCTGGGTCACGCTAGACACCAGCACTGACAGTTCCGGCCTCGAGTCCCCCGGGGCTCGCGATCAGAGGCTCACGCTAGGCACCCAGCGCGCGACACGCCGAAGGATTGACGACAAGTTATCCACAGGCCCTGTGGACGGCCTGGGGATGCTTCGGAGGGGCGAGCGCAGTGCTCAGCCACTGCGACCGGGGGCGCCTGGGGAGAACCTGTGGAGATTCTGAGGCCCAGGTCCCGAATCCCTCTCTGACAAGGGAAAAGGAAGCTGATACTCGGTGGACGAGAGATTCTTTGCTTGTGGAGCGGGACCTCAATCCGACACGCCGGTGACGGTTGGACAGAGGGCTCCTGCGTGCGCTATGGCCGGACGGCCAGCTGATTTGTCCACACTTTCAACGACCACATGTGTATGAGCAGGAGCATCTCGCCGGACTGCCCCTCGCCTCGTGATGACAAGGGCCGGAACCCGACCCCGACGTCTACCCGTATACCTGGTACGGGTATGATTGCCCCATGGCTGACGTCACCACTCCTCGCGTCGACGAGGTCAAGACCGCATATCTCAACCGCCTTCGCCGCATCGAGGGCCAGGTCCGCGGCCTGGAGAAGATGGTCGACGACGACAAGTACTGCATCGACATCCTCACCCAGGTCTCCGCGGTCACGAAGGCGCTCGAGGCGTTCGCCCTCGCGATGCTCGACGACCACCTCGGCTCCTGCGTCAAGGACGCGGTACGCACCGGAGGAACCGTCGCCGACGACAAGATCCGCGAAGCCAGCCAGGCCATCGCACGGCTCGTCCGCTGAAACCCAAGGAGAAACCGCTCATGCAGTCCACCTACACCGTCACCGGCATGACCTGCGGCCACTGCGTCGCCCACGTCACCGAAGAGGTCGAGGCCCTCCCGGGCGTGACCGGCGTCCTGGTCACCCTCGACGACGGCCGTCTCGTCATCACCTCCGAGGCTCCCGTCGACTTCGCCGCCGTCAAGGACGCCGTGGCCGAGGCCGGCAGCTACGAGGTCGTACCGGCCTGATGTCGACGCCTGTCAGCACACTGCACGACACACTGCACGACGCCCGCGACTCGATCGTCCTCGACGTCAGCGGCATGACCTGTGCCTCGTGTGCTGCCCGCATCGAGAAGAAGCTGGGCAAGGTCGAAGGCGTGTCGGCGAGCGTGAACTACGCCACCAACAAGGCCCTCGTCCTCGCACCGGCAGGGATGCCCGTCGCTGAGCTCATCAGGACCGTCGAGGCCGCCGGCTACGGGGCGCGCGTGCCCGAGCCGGACGCGCCGCCGCCGCCCGACCCCGCAGAGCTGCTGAAGCGGCGCGTCATCGTCGCGGCCGTCCTCGCCGTACCTGTCATCCTCCTCGCGATGGTCCCCGCCCTTCAGTTCGCCGGCTGGCAATGGGTCTCGCTCGTCCTGGCCACGCCCGTGGTGGCGTGGGCCGGGCTTCCGTTCCACCGCTCCGCCTGGGTCAACCTCCGGCACGGCGCGACGACCATGGACACCCTCGTGTCCCTCGGTACGGTCGCGGCGTTCCTGCAGTCGGTGTACGCGCTGGTCTGGGGCACCGCCGGCCGGATCGGCTACACCCATCAGATCGAGCTCCGGCTCATGCCCGGCATGGCGGGCGACTCGGTCTACTTCGAGGCCGCGGTCGGGATCGTGACCTTCATCCTTCTCGGCAGGTACTTCGAGGCGCGGGCCCGGCGCAGTGCGGGGTCCGCGCTCGAGGCGCTCCTCAACGAGGGTGCAAAGCAGGCCACGCTGCTGCGCGACGGCGTCGAGCTGTCCGTACCGGCTGACGTCGTCGTGGTCGGCGACGTCGTCGTCGTACGTCCCGGCGAGAAGGTCGCAGCGGACGGTGTCGTCGTCGAGGGCCTCTCCGCGATCGACGCGTCGCTCGTCACAGGCGAGTCCGTCCCAGTCGACGTGGGCCCGGGCGACGCGGTCATCGGCGGGACGGTCAACACCACCGGCCGCCTCCTCGTCCGCGCCACCCGGGTGGGCGCAGACACCCAGCTCGCACAGATGGCTCGTCTCGTCGAGCAGGCGCAGACCGGCAAGGCCGCTGTCCAACGGCTCGCCGACCGCGTGTCCAGCGTGTTCGTACCGGTCGTGATCGTCATCGCGGCTGCCACCGGGGTTGCCTGGGCCTGGTCGGGCGCGGGAGCGGACGCGGCAGTCACCGCGGCCGTCGCCGTCCTCATCATCGCGTGCCCCTGCGCCCTGGGCCTCGCGACGCCGACCGCCCTGCTGGTGGGCAGCGGGCGCGGCGCGGAGCTCGGCATCCTCATCTCCGGTCCCGAGATCCTCGAGTCGACCCGACTGGTCGACACCATCGTCCTCGACAAGACGGGAACCCTCACGACGGGCGTCATGAGTGTTGCCGAGGTCGTTCCGCTGCCCGGCACCGTGCCCGGAACGCTGCGAGATGTCGTCGCCGCCGCGGAGTCCGGGTCCGAGCACCCGATCGGCCGCGCGATCGCCGCCGAAGGGTCCCCCCTCGTCGCGACGCAGTTCCAGGCAGTTCCCGGCCGCGGGGTCACGGCACAGGTCGGCGGCCTCTCCGTCCTGGCAGGCTCGGCCGCGCTCCTCGCGGACAACGACGTGGTGATCCCGGGCGAGCTGTCCGAGGCGGCGGACCAGGCAGCCCGGCTCGGCCGCTCCGTCGTACTCGTCGCCTGGGACGGCGAGGCCCGAGGGCTTGTCTCCGTCGCCGACACCACCAAGCCGACATCGGCGAGGGCCGTCACCGCCTATCGCGAGCTCGGGCTTCGCCCGGTCCTCCTGTCCGGTGACTCGACGGCGGCCGCCCAGTACCTCGCGGACCAGCTCGGCATCACCGACGTCATCGCGCAGGTCTCACCGGCCGACAAGGTCGCGGTGATCCGTGACCTCCAGAGCTCCGGGGCGACGGTCGCCATGGTCGGTGACGGCGTGAACGACGCTGCCGCACTCACGCAGGCGGACCTCGGCATCGCCATGGGCAGTGGTACCGACGCGGCGATCGCCGCGAGCGACCTGACCCTCATGGGCAGTGACCCGGTCCACGCGGCGGACGCGATCCGGCTGTCCCGGGTCACGCTGCGCCGCATCAAGGGGAACCTGTTCTGGGCTTTCGCCTACAACGTGGCCGCGATCCCCATCGCCGCCGCCGGCCTGCTCAACCCCATGATCGCCAGCGCGGCCATGGCCTTCAGCTCCGTCTTCGTCGTCTCCAACTCGCTGCGCCTGCGGCGCTTCCAGCCGCTCCCGTGACCGTACGGTCCTGCGTCCCCGCCTGACCCCTAGCTTCGACTCCACGAACGTCGACTGGGAAAGATCCTCAGGATCCTTTGCGCGTGTTCTCAGGGTGACTTAGACTCTCCTTCGCCGACCACCCCGCCCTGGAGAAGAAGAGGTCGAGTCGTGCTGCGCAAGCTCCTCCCCCCTGTCGCCGCGGGAGCCGTGCTCCTCGGAGTCCTCGGCGCCTACGGCGCGACCGACGCGATGGCGGCAGACGTCACAGTGAACGTCGACGGCCAGCAGAGCACCGTACGGACGCTCGCCCCGACCGTCGGCCAGGTCCTCGCCCAGAAGGGCATCACGGTCGGTGACCACGACACCGTCGTCCCGTCGCTCTCCTCGAGCGTCGTGAGGGGCAGCGCGATCTCGGTCCGGTACGGACGGCCGGTCACCGTGACGGTGGACGGGAAGCCGACGACGATGTGGACGACGGCGACGACTGTGGAGGAGGCGCTGGGCCTGTTCGGCGTCGACAAGTCGGCCGCCGTCTCCACCTCCCGGTCGACGACGATCAGCCGCGACGGCATCTCGCTCGACGTCAGCTCGCCCCGATCGGTCACGGTGACCGTGGACGGGGCGACGAGGTCGGCCACGGCCGTGGGCACGGTCGCCGACGCGCTTCGCGCGGCCGATGTCAGCCTCGGAACCCGCGACGAGGTGGCCCCCGACCTGTCCACGCCGCTCACCGCGGCGACCGCGATCACCGTCGTGAGGGTCGACATCCGCATGGTCTCGAAGACCGTCGCCATCCCCTACAGCACCACGACCCAGAGCTCCCC
>JACRAA010000160.1 GCA_016213595.1 Actinomycetota bacterium
GCGGACTTCCGAGGCCGTGCCCGAGCCTTCCTTGAGGCCTTCGCCGGCTGGGACGTCTACTACGCCGGCAAGTCGTTCCTCTCCACCCGCATCGCGTCCTGGATCTCGGAAGAAGGCCTCGGCCTCGACGTGAGCAGTGGCAACGAGCTCGTCGTCGCGCTGCGCGGCGGCATGGACCCGGCGAGGATCGCGCTGCACGGGAACAACAAGACGTCCGACGAGCTGCGGCTGGCCCTGGAGTCGGGCGTCGGGCGGATCATCGTCGACTCGCTCGACGAGATCGCACGGATCGAGGCGCTCACCGCCGAGCTCGGTGCGACGGCGCACGTTCTCGTTCGCGTGACGACCGGGGTCGAGGCCCACACCCACGAGTACATCGCCACTGCCCACGAGGACCAGAAGTTCGGGTTCTCGATCCAGGGCGGCCAGGCGCTCATGGCCCTTGTCAGGTGCCAGTCGAGCCCGGCGATCGAGCTGCTCGGCGTCCACTCCCACATCGGCAGCCAGATCTTCGACACGAGCGCCTTCGAGGTGGCGGCCAGCCGCACCATGCGTCTCATCGCCCAGTTCCGCCAGGCCACCGGCATCGACCTGCCCGAGCTCGACCTGGGTGGAGGGTTCGGCATCGCCTACACCTCGGACGACACCCCCTCGACACCCGACGAGCTCTCCTCGAGCCTGCGCGAGATCGTCGAGCACGAGCGCCGTGCGTACGGGCTCAACGAGCCCCGCTACTCCATCGAGCCGGGTCGTGCGATCAGCGGCCCGTCCGCGATGGCGCTCTACACGGTCGGCACGGTGAAGGTCGTCGACCTGGAGGGCGGGCAGCAGCGGACGTACGTCTCGGTCGACGGCGGGATGAGCGACAACATCCGCCCCGCGCTGTACGCCGCCGAGTACTCGGCCGTCCTCGCGAACCGCGCCTCCGAGGCCCAGCCGATGCTCTGCCGAGTCGTGGGCAAGCACTGCGAGGGTGGCGACATCCTCGTCCGCGACGTCTTCCTGCCGGGCGACATCCGCGCGGGTGACCTCATCGCCGGTCCGGCCTCCGGCGCGTACAGCCGCTCGATGGCGTCCAACTACAACCACGCGACCCGCCCCCCGGTGGTGTCCGTCGCGGCCGGTCAGGTCACGACGCTGCTGCGTCGCGAGACGCTCGAGGACGTGCTCGCGCTCGATACTGGTGCCACGGCATGAAGCGCCGGGCAGGGGCGCCTGGATACGACAGGATGATGCCGTGATCGAAGTGAATGGCGACAGGCCCATCAAGGTCGCGCTGCTGGGCTGCGGGAACGTCGGCTCCCAGGTCGCGCGGCTGCTCCTCGAGTCGCCCGACGACCTCGCCGCGCGAGTCGGAGCGCCTGTCCAGCTCATGGGCATCGGTGTCCGCCACCCCGACGCCGAGCGGCCAGGCATCGACCCGGTGCTGTTCACGAAGGACTCCGAGGCCCTCGTCAGGTCGGGGGTCGACGTCGTCATCGAGGTGATCGGCGGGATCGAGCCGGCCAAGAGCCTGCTCCTGGCCGCTTTCGCCTCGGGCGCGTCGGTGGTCACGGCGAACAAGGCCCTGCTCGCGGCCCACGGACAGGAGCTGTACGCGGCGGCGGAGCGCGCGGGCGTCGACATCTACTTCGAGGCCGCGGTCGCCGGGGCCATCCCCATCATCCGACCGCTGCGGGAGTCGCTCGTCGGTGACGAGATCACGACGGTCATGGGCATCGTCAACGGCACGACCAACTTCATCCTCGACAAGATGACGACCGACCACCTCTCGTTCTCGGAGGCGCTCGCCGAGGCGCAGGAGCTCGGCTACGCCGAGGCGGACCCCACTGCCGACGTGGAGGGGTACGACGCGGCGGCCAAGGCCTCGATCCTCGCGAGCCTCGCCTTTCACACCGAGATCGCCGGCGCCGACGTGCACCGCGAGGGCATCACGACGATCACGGTCGAGGACATCGAGTCCGCCAGGGCGCAGGGCTTCGTCATCAAGCTGCTCGCGGTCGCGACGCTCTCCGGCGACCGGGAGGACAGCGTCTCCGTCCGGGTCCACCCCACGATGCTGCCGGAGTCGCACCCGCTCGCGTCGGTGCGAGGCGCGTACAACGCGGTGTTCGTCGAGTCCCGCAACGCCGGCCGGCTCATGTTCCTCGGCCCCGGGGCGGGCGGCTCGCCCACGGCGTCGGCGGTGATGGGCGACCTCGTGACGATCGCCCGGAACCGGGTGCGCGGCACCCACGGGCCGGCCATGTCGACGTACCGGCGGTACGGGATCGCGCCGATCGAGGACGCGAGGACCTCGTACTACATCACCATGCAGGTCAAGGACGAGCCGGGAGTGCTGGCCAGGATCGCCTCCGTCTTCGCCAAGCACGAGGTGTCGATCCTCGCTGTGCGCCAGACCATGGACGACGAGGGTCACGCCCGTCTCGGGATCATGACGCACGTCGCCCGCGACGCGGAGTTCACCGACACGGTCTCGGAGATCCGGACGATGACGTCCGCCATCTCCGGCAGGATCCGTCTCATCCGCGTGGAGGGACGGTGACCGAGCCGGACATGCGCCCGGAGCTCGTCTGCCTCGACCTCGAAGGGGTCCTGGTCCCGGAGATCTGGGTGGCGGTCGCGGAGCGTACCGGCATTCCTGACTTGCGACGTACGACCCGGGACGAGCCCGACTACGACGTCCTCATGCGCTACCGGCTGGACCTCCTGCACCGCCACGGGCTGACGCTGCCGGACATCCAGGCGGTCATCGCGACCCTGGCACCGCTGCCAGGAGCGGGGGAGTTCCTCGCCTGGCTGCGCGAGCGGTTCAGCGGCGTCGTCATCCTGTCGGACACGTTCGCCGAGTTCGCCCAGCCGCTCATGCGCCAGCTGGGGTTCCCCACCCTGTTCTGCCATTCCCTCGTGGTCGCCGACGACGGCCGGATCACGGGCTACCGGCTGCGGATGCCGGACCAGAAGCGGGCGTCGGTGCACGCGCTGCAAGCCGTCGAGTTCCGGGTCATCGCCGCCGGTGACTCCTACAACGACATCGCGATGCTGCTGGCCGCGGACGCAGGCATCCTCTTCGACGCGCCGCAGTCTGTGGTCGACGAGTTCCCCCAGCTCCCCGTGGCACGTGGCTACGAGGAGCTGCGAGGCAGGATCGCCGCGGTCTCCACCCGGCAGCTCCGGGCCTAGTGCTCCTCGTCGTCGGAGAGCGCCGCGTACGCGGTCTCCGAGGAGTCCCTGAGGAACTGCGCGCAGCGTTCGGCTTCGCCGTCCTCGCCGATCCGCTCTGCGGCCAGGGACAAGGCCCAGAGCGCACGGAGGAAGCCGCGGTTGGGCTCGTGCTCCCAGGGGATCGGGCCCGAACCGCGCCAGCCGTTGCGCCGCAGCGCGTCGAGGCCACGGTGGTAGCCGGTACGGGCGTAGGCGTACGCCGCGACGTCGGAGGAGTCCGTACGGTCGGCGAGGGCCTGCTCGGCGAGCACTGCCCACGCCAGGCTCGACGCCGGGTGGCTCCGGGCCGTGGCGACCGCGACGCCCGCGTCAGGGACGGCATAACCGTCCTCCGGGAGCAGGGTGGGTTCGGCGTCGCTTCCGAGAAGGTTGCGGTGGGTCTGAGCAGCCATGGTCGCCACAGTAGGTGGCGTGTGGTTCTTGGTGCTAGCCTGGACGCGTTGAGAGGACCTCGTCCTCCACACGCCTCACAGGCTGGGCGCGGCGATCCGCCGATAAGACATCATCTCGAAACATTCCGGGACCGTCTGGCCTGACGGATACATCTGCCTGTCAACGCCGTAGTGCGCGCACCCCTTTTGTGGGCGCCCGCAGGACAGCGGCCAGGCTGTCACGACGGAAGGAAGTCCGTGACCGACACAACCACCATGGGCAAGTCCCTCGACGGGATGCTGCTCGCTGAGCTCAAGCAGGTCGCAGGCAGCCTCGGCCTCAAGGGCACGGCTGGCATGCGCAAGGGAGAGCTCGTCGGGGCCATCCGGGAGGCACAGGGCGCAGGAAGCGCCCCGACCGCCCAGGCCCGCCAGACCCGTCGGGCATCGGCGTCGACGCCGAAGCTCGCACCTGAGACCGGGCGCACCGAGGCGCCGCCAACGGCTCCCGCAGCCTCCGGCCAGGCAGCCTCTCCCGCGGCCACCGCCCCCGCACAGCACGAGACTGCGGGCTCCGTAGCCACGCAGGCCATCGAGGACTCGGCGGCATCGCCGGAGTCCCAGGGGAGCCGCCGTCGTACGCGCGGCTCTCGTCGTCCCGCCGGTGCCCCCACCGCGGAGGTGCCGGCCGCCGACTCGCCCCGGACCACCGAGGAGCCGGCCGCACC
>JACRAA010000161.1 GCA_016213595.1 Actinomycetota bacterium
AAAGACCATGCGTGCTTTCAACATTGGCGGTCCCATCGCATTAGGCGTCGTGGGGGCGATCCTCTACCTTGCTGTGCCCAACCTGCTCAGGGGTGTGGACACGAAGATGATCGGCATCATCCTCTTCATCGCCGCTGTCATCTGGCTCGTGCTCGGCCTTGTGCTGACCCGTCCCCGCACGCGCGTCGTCACGGACCGGACGGCCGTCGAGGGGACGCCCACGCGGACTGTCCCCGGCACCGCCGCCCCCCAGTCGCAGGTCGTCGAGCGTGAGGTCCGTCAGGACGACGTCTGACCAACCCTTCACGAGCGCTTGCTGGAGACTGCCCTGGACTCGGGCGAGGACCAGCATGCAGGGTGGCGTCCCATGTGGATGCCACCCTGTTCAGCGTGAGTGAGCCGGTCTTCGGATTGTCTTCTGCCCGCTCTGCGACCTATCCACGGCACGATCTCCTGCCGCCGGTGCGCCGCCTGGGAAACGGGACGTCGCGACCGCTCGGGGTTCCGAGAAGCAACCCCTTCGGGCAGTTGCGAGGGCAGGATGGTGAGGTCCAACAGGAAGGAAGACGAGATGCAGTATCGAGAGCTCGGTCGCACCGGGCTGCGCGTGTCCGACATCGGCTACGGCGCATGGGGCATCGGCGGCTCCGGGTGGATCGGCGCCCAGGACGACGAGTCGCTGCGCGCTCTGGAGCGGTTCATCGAGCTGGGTGGCACGTTCATCGACACGGCCCGCGGGTACGGGCGCAGCGAGGAGCTGGTCGGGAAGGTCGTGCGGCGCCACCCCGGTGACGGGCTGATCGTGGCGACCAAGGTTCCCCCGAAGAACGGGGAGTGGCCGGCGCGCCCCGGCGTACCGGTGGAGCAGACGTTCCCCGGCCAGCACATCCGGGCCAGCGTCGAGGAGAGCCTGCGGGCGAGCGGCCTGGACGCGTTCGACGTGCTGCAGTTCCACGTCTGGAGCGACGAGTGGGTCGGGCACGGTGACTGGCTGGAGACGGTCCAGGCGCTGAAGGACGAGGGCAAGATCCGCTTCTTCGGCATCTCCATCAACGACTTCGAGCCCGAGCAGGGGTTGGCCCTGGTGCGTTCCGGTGCGGTCGACACCGTGCAGGTCATCTACAACGTCTTCCATCAGCAGCCCGAGGAGCAGCTCCTTCCAGCCGCACAGGAGAACCGCGTCGGGGTCATCGTGCGCGTCGCGCTCGACGAGGGCGGCCTCACCGGCCGGATCACCGGGGACACCCGGTTCGAGCCGGGCGACTTCCGGGCCCGCTACTTCGGGGGAGGCCGTGCCGAGGATCTCGAACGCCACGTGCAGGCGCTGACCGCCGACCTCGGGATCGAGACGGACGAGCTGCCCGACCGTGCCCTTCGGTTCGTCCTGGCCCATCCTGCGGTGTCGACGGTGATCGCCGGGATGCGAACCGTGCGCAACGTGGAACGCAACGCGGCCACGAGCGACCGTGGGCCGCTGCCGAAGGACCAGCTCGAGATCCTCAAGCGGGCCCGCTGGGAGCGCGACTGGTACGTGGAGCCCGGGAAGACCAGCCGGTTCGAGTGACGGGTACGGGATCGCCTCACTCGATGGAGGGGCCTGACCCCTGATCGTGGACACGTCGAACGCTCACGGGGCTTCACCCAACGATCCGCACCTCATGGACGGGTTTGCCGTCGGCGTCGCCGATGGGGTTCCCGTTCGGGTCGGTCTTGGGTTTCCGTGTAGTGACCGGCCCGTACACCTTGATCGAGGCTTCACCACGACGGACCTGCCGCCCTGCCTGTCCGGGACCGGGCAAACGGAGTCTTAGCTGGGCGGGGGTAGAACGCCTGCGATCGTGCGCTGGATGGCCACCGCGGCAGCACCCCGCGCCCACATGTACGGGTCGTCGGGCAGCACCTCGAGCTCTAGCGGGGCCGCCAGCGGATGCCGGCCCTCGCGTAGCCCAGCAGCCAGTGCGGCCGCGCCAACTGCGGCGAGGCGCCAGCCCTCGCCAGTAAGGATGACCTTCTGCGGCATGCCGATGTTCGCCACCATGGCGATCAGAAGTCCGTACGCCCGGGCCGCTGCACTGACGATGCGCTCCGCTTCGGGATCCCCTGCCGAGGTCAGGTCGAGCGCCTGGTCAAACGTGACGCTTCGGCCCAGCGCCTCGGAGACCAGCCTTTCAATCGAGTCCATCGAGAGCAATACGGCGGCGCAGCCACGGTGCCCCTCAGCACAGAGTGGCCCGTTGGCATCGATGAGCTGGTGCCCGACTAGCCCGAAGCCGGCGTCAGGGCTGGTCACTAGTCCGTCGTTCACGACCAGGCCGCAACCGACGCCTGGCCCAGTTGTCAGCACCGCGAAGTTGCCGACCTCCCGTCCCGCGCCGAACCAACGCTCCGCCTCGAGTAGCGACTCAAGGTCGTTACTCGCGACGATCGGGGTCGCAACTCTGGGGGCGATCTCCTCCGAGAGGTCCACATTCTCCCATCCGAGGAAGGCAGCCCTCCGGACGATGTGATAGTCGCTCACGGCACCGCCGAGGCACACCCCGACCGCCTCGATCTCCAGGCCGTCGGCGAGCTCCCGGGTGAGTTCGGCGATCACGCCGCCGATCACCGAAGGCTCGTGGGAGTCGATGGGGGCGGTGCCGCGTGTCACGACGACCGCGCGAAGGTCCGTGACCGCCGCATAGGCGGCGTCGGCGGTGAGCTTCACACCGACAAAGTGGGCGACACGGGGGTCAACGTCGAGCGGCTGCAAAGGCCGGCCGCCGGTCGGCTCGGGCTGGATGTCGTCCACCTCGACCAGCAGCCCGCTGTCAATCAGGGGTTTGGTGAGCCTGCTGAGACTTGCGGTCGAGAGGTTCGCCCGCCGGGCCAGCTCGGTTCGCGCCAGCGGTCCGTGCAACAGCACGTCCAGCGCGACGCGACGCGTGGAGTCCCCACGCAGGCCCCACTGCCCTGGCTTCACGGATACCCCTCTATCGCCGGTTTCTATCGCCGCAAAGTAAACCACAAGACCTGGGCCGAGGGGGAAGCATTCCAGCGATCCGCTCCTTGTCCAGCGCTTGTGTTGGCGCCCCTGACGATCGCACGACGACAAGCCAACTTGCGCACCGGGAATGCCGTCTGGCCGCCTCGCGTGCGTTCCTGCGGCGGTCGGTTCGACGATCGCACGGCACTGGCTAGCCACCCAGGAGACTCGCGACGCCGATCTGTTGACACCAGCGCTGGCGCCAGTTACTTTTGCGGCAATGAAAACGCCTGTGCGAGATCCGCCAGGCCTCAACGAAGACCCTGGAGGTTGTTTTCATGAAGACATGGCTCAAGGCCCTCGCACCGGCGGTTGGCCTCGTGCTCTCCTTGTCGGCCTGCGGGGCTGCCGGCACGGCAATGGGCACCTCGGCCAGCCAGGCGCCGAGCGCGGCGATCTCGGGCTCGGTGACCTTCTGGCATGCCTACAGTGCCGACTCGCCCGAGTTGAGCACGCTGGAGAAGGTTCTCATCCCCAAGTTCGAGAGCCTCCACCCCGGAGTCACGGTCAAGTCGGTGCCTGTTCCGTACGACTCGCTTCACCAGAAGCTGGTGACTGCCGCCGCGGGCGAGCAGCTCCCTGACCTGGTCCGCTCAGACATCATCTGGGTTCCCGAGCTGGCGAACCTCGACGTGATCGAGCCACTGGACACCACACTCCCCGACTTCGCCGACCTGAAGGCCAAGGTCTTCCCCGGCCCGCTCGCCACCAACAAGTGGAAGGACCACTACTACGGCCTCCCGCTGGACACCAACACGCGCGTCCTCATGTACAACGCAGACGCCCTGAAGAAGCTCGGCGTGACGCAGCCGCCGGCCACGTTTGACGAGCTCAAGGCGCTCAGCGCGAAGACCGCGGGCACCGGGGTCTTCGCGTACGCGGAGGGCGGCACCGGCGGATGGAGCGTGCTCCCGTGGATCTGGAGCGGCGGCGGGTCGGTCACCGACGACGCGGTCACCACAGCTACCGGCCACATCAACGGCGCCGATACCGTGGCCGTCGTGCAGATGCTCGCCGACATGTTGAAGCAGAAGGGCATCTCGGACATCATCCTCGGCGGACAAGGGGGCACCAAGACCTCCGACGGCCTACCCAAGGGTCAGTTCGCGACAATCCTCGACGGGCCTTGGATGTTCCCGATCATGAAGAGCCAGTACCCGAACTTCGACTTGAAGACGGCGCCCATCCCCGCGGGCAAGGCGGGCTCGATCTCGGTCGTGGGCGGCGAGGACATCGTCTTGACGAAGGACTCGAAGAACAAGGCCGCCGCGGCTGAGTTCCTGCGCTTCCTGCTCTCCGAGGACAGCCAGATGGAGATGGCCAAGACCGGCCAGATGCCCGTCCTCAGCAGCATCACCGCCGACAAGCTGAACGCGATCCAGCCCTACTACGGCACGTTCGTCGAGCAGCTCAAGACGGCCCAGCCGCGCACGCCGTCGCCGGCATGGCCGAAGATCGACGAGGTGATCAGCAAGCAGGTCCTAACTGCGATCAAGGGCGAGGCCACACCGCAAGCCGCGATGGACGCTGCCGCGACGCAGATCAACGCGCTCATCGCCCAGTACAAGTGACCGCTGCTGTGACCGCGAGCCCCACGATCGCTCGCGCCGACCTGGTGAGCACCCGCTCGCCGGGCCGGCGCCGGGGCCGGGCCGGGCTCCCTGGGTACGTGTTCGTCGCTCCCGGTTTCCTGGCGTACGGGCTAGTGGTCCTCTGGCCTGCGCTGCAGGCGCTGGTGATGAGCTTCCAGCAGTACAAGCTGCGCAAGGGGTTGGCGAGCCCCTTCATCGGGTGGGCCAACTACGCGCGCGCCATCCAGGACCCAGTAGTGCTGCGTAGCTTCGCCAACTCGGCCTTCTACGTGCTCGTCACCGTGCCGCCGCAGTTGATCATCGGGTTGGTACTGGCCATCCTGCTCGACAAGGCGATGCCCGCTCGGACGTTCTTCCGAGTGCTTTTCTACCTGCCCGTGATCACCAGCTGGGTGGTGGTCAGCCTGCTGTTCAAGTGGCTCTTCGCCACCGACGACGGCGTCTTCAACTGGATCCTCACGTCGATCGGCCTGGTATCGCACAACGTCGACTGGCTCGGGCAGCGCTGGACCGCCATGCTCGCCGTGAGCCTCCTGGGCATCTGGAAAGGGGTGGGCTGGTCGATGTTGATCCTGCTCGCTTCCCTCGCCGGGGTAAGCGAGGACCTACACGAGGCGGCAGCCATTGATGGCGCAGGAACGTGGCGGCGGTTCCTGTACGTCACGCTGCCGCACATCCGCGGCACCGTCGTGACGATCACCATCCTCCTGGTCATGGGTGGCCTGAACGTCTTCCCGTCGATCCTGCTGATGACCGGGGGCGGGCCGGCCGACGCGACCCAGGTGCCGCTCACGTACATCTACAAGCAGGCCTTCACATTCCTCGACTTCGGCTACGGGGCTGCCCTGTCCTACCTGCTCGCCTTCTTCGTGGTCGTCATCTCGCTACTTCAGTACGGCGCCGCGAAGCTCGTCGAACGGAGGTCGGAATGATCGTCCAGCGTCGACGTACCCGCTCGCTCGGGCTGGCCTCGCGCTACCTGATCCTCGCGCTCGGCGCCGTCGTACTCGTGACACCGTTCGCCTTCATGGTCTCCGTCTCGCTCAAAGGGCGGACCATGCTCCTCGAAGTCCCGCCCAGGTTGTTCTTCAAGAACCCGACCCTGGACAACTACGTCACCGCTTGGACGTCCAACCAATTCGGCCAGTACTTCGTGAACTCGCTGGGCGTGGCCGTGGCCACGACCGTCCTCACGCTGCTGCTGTCATCGATGATGGCCTACGGGTTCGCGCGCTTCCGGTTTCGCGGGCGAGGTGCCATGTTCACTGTGCTCATCCTGGGGATGAGCATTCCCGGAATGCTGCTGATCGTCCCGCAGTTCCTGCTCGCCAAGGACCTGCAGTTGCTGAACTCGCTGCCGGGGCTGCTGCCCTTCTACGTGGGCGGGAGTCTCGCATTCAACACGTTCCTGCTGCGCGCGTTCTTCGAGCGCATCCCGCGAGAGCTGGACGAGGCCATGGAGATCGACGGAGCAGGTCCGTGGCGGCGCTACTGGAACCTCGCCCTTCCCCTCGCCCGGCCAGCACTGGCCACCACGGCGATCTTCACCTTCCTCGGCTCGTGGGACGAGTTCGCCTGGGCCCTCACCGTCATCAATGACGTCGAGAAGCGGACCCTTCCCATCGGCATCGCACTGTTCACCGCCGAACACGGCACCCAATGGGGGCTGGTCTTCGCCGCATCCGTGATCGCGGTCACGCCCGTGATCCTCGTCTACATCCTCTTCCAACGGCAGATCATCTCGGGGTTGACCAATGGCGCCATCAAGTCCTGACTTCCCACTCCTGCCGCTTCGTGCGACCTACCGCCTCGAGGACGACGTCCTCGTCGAAGCCGGCGTCGGCGGGCGCCTGCGCATCACTCACCTCGGCGACGAGGTGGCCGACCTCGTCGCAGTTCCCGGCGTCATCAACCTCGGACGGCTCCCGGCCGGCGGCTACGCCCTCGAGCTGGCCTCTGGCACGGCCACGCACCGCAGCGCAGTCGAGGTCACGCCCCATGCGGGTGCTTCAATGCGGTACGGATTCGTCGCGTCCTATCCGCCCGGCAGGAACCCCGACGGGCTCGCCCGGATCGCTCGCCGGCTACACCTGACCGACATCCAGTTCTACGACTGGGCCTACCGACACGCCGACCTCCTCGGGGGCGGTGAGGAGTACGCCGACCCTCTCGGTCAGACCATCTCGCTCCAGACGGTCCGAACGCTGATCGGTGCGCTCCACGACGTCGGGAGCCGGGCGCTCGGTTACGCGGCAGTGTACGGCGTGGGGGCCGAGGAGTGGCCGCGGTGGAGTGATCTCGCGCTTGTCCGGGCGGACGGCAGCCCGGAGGAACTCGGCGGATTCCTCCAGCTCGTCGACCCCGGCGAGTCCCGCTGGCAATCCCACTTCACCGAGGATCTCCGGGCTTCCACGACGCTCGGGTTCGACGGGTTCCACCTCGACCAGTACGGCTACCCGCGAATGGGGTACGGCCACGCCGGCGTGGTGGACCTCGCCGAGTCATTCGCGAGGATAATCGCGGCCTCCCGTGAGGCCCTACCCACCTCCCGGCTCGTCTTCAACAACGTCAACGACTTCCCGACGCGCCGCACGGCAGGCACGCCCCAGGACGCGATCTACGTCGAGGTCTGGCAGCCAAACCTCGAGTACCGCGACCTGGCGGACATCATCACGCGTGCCCGGGCCGCGGACCCCGCAAAGCCGATCGTCCTGGCCGCGTACCAGAGCGTCTACTCGTCGGCCCCCCGGGCGGCGGCCGACGATGCCACCCGGTTCTCCCTGGCGACCGTCCTTTCGCTCG
>JACRAA010000159.1 GCA_016213595.1 Actinomycetota bacterium
GCGGCTGTCGTCAACGCGCAGTCGCTGGCTGCCGTCGCCCGCAGCCTCGACCTCGGCTCCGAGCTCCTCCTGGGCCGCGGCGAGGCGACGACCGGCGGTCGCGACAAGGCCTCGATCCTCGCCGACACGCTGGAGGCCGTGATCGGGGCCGTCTTCCTCCAGAACGGCATCGTGAAGGCGGGACGGTTCGTCCACCGCCTGTTCGACCCCGTTGTCGCGCAGGCGTCCACGCTCGGCGCCGGCCTCGACTGGAAGACCAGCCTGCAGGAGCGCTCGGCGTCGCTCGGTCTCGGCGTCCCCACGTACCTGGTGAGCGAGTCCGGGCCGGACCACGACAAGCGCTTCGAGGCGTACGCCGTCGTCGGCGAGGCACGGTACGGCCCGGGTCACGGCCTCAACAAGAAGCAGGCCGAGCAGGAAGCCGCCGCCTCCGCCTTCACCGCTCTCACATCGGTCACCGAGGCTGCTGAGGCCGCCGTCGGCCGCGTCGGTGCCTGAGCTCCCCGAGGTCGAGACCGTACGTTCGGGCCTGGCGGGAGTCGTCACCGGGCGCACGGTGCTCGCCGTGCACGTGCTGCACCCACGGCCTGTACGCCGCCATCTTCCCGGTCCCGGTGACTTCGAAGCCGCGCTCGTGGGCCGTACCTTCGCCGAGCCGCGGCGGCGCGGCAAGTTCCTCTGGCTGCCTCTCGACGACGGTGACGCACTCGTCGCACACCTCGGAATGAGCGGCCAGTTCCGCAGCGACTCCCGGGACGCGCCCCTGCAGCCGAACACGAGGGTGCTGTGGGACCTCGACGACGGGCGGCAGCTCCGGTTCGTCGACCAGCGGATGTTCGGCGGCGTGTGGCTGAGCGCCGGGGGTGCGGTACTGCCGCACGAGGTCGCCCACATCGCGCTCGACCCGTTCGACCCCCGTTTCGACCCCGACGCCGTGGCGCACCGGATCGTGCGCCGCACCGCGGGCGTCAAGAGGCTCATCCTCGACCAGACGCTGGTCTCGGGGATCGGCAACATCTACGCCGACGAGTCCCTCTGGCGGGCGCGGCTCCACTACGACACCCCCGGGTCCCGCCTGACCGTACGGAGAGCTGCGGGGCTGCTCCGGCACGCCCATGACGTGATGGCGGCCTCCCTCGGGCACGGTGGAACCTCCTTCGACAGGCTGTACGTCGACGTCAACGGCTCGTCCGGCTACCACGAGCGCTCACTCGACGTGTACGGGCGGGAGGGCCTCCCGTGCCGGCGCTGCGGCCGTGGCGTCGTCAGGGAGGCGTTCGCGAACCGGTCCTCGTACCGGTGCCCGTCGTGCCAGGCCCTACCCGATACGCTGGCCCGACCGTGACCATCACCAGCGCCTTCGCCCGACACCGCCGATCTGTCCGCCAGTTCGTACAGTTCGGGATCATCGGCGGGGGCGGCGTGGTCGTGAACATGCTCGTCGTGGCGCTGTGCGCCCAGGTCGGCACCCACCTTGCGAGGGTCCACGACTACGACCCGGCGTTCCCCATCCCGGGCACGAGCTTCAACGTCCGCTACTACCTCGTGTACGCGTTCGTCGCCTTCATCGGCGCGAACGTGTTCAACTTCGTGCTCAACCGCCACTGGACGTTCCGGTCCGACCAGCGGGCCCCGTTCCACAAGGAGTTCCTCCCGTTCCTGCTCGTCGGTGCCGTCGCGCAGCTGGTCGGGTTCGGCATTCTCGTCGCGCTGCGCAACCCGGCCTCGCCGGTGTACCTGTCGAGCGACTTCTTCGTCGACACGGTCCCGTTCTGGCGGCGCCGGCTGTACTGGGCCCAGATGATCCAGGTCGTCCTCGTGATGCCGGTGAACTTCGTGGTCAACAAGCTCTGGACGTTCCGCGCGGTGCGGCGGCGCCACCACGGTCACAACGTCGTCTCGTGACGCTCCAGCGCTAAAGTCCCTGCCGTGTACCTCAAGAGCCTGACGCTGCGCGGGTTCAAGTCGTTCGCGTCCTCGACCAGCCTCCACTTCGAGCCGGGGATCACCTGTGTCGTCGGTCCCAACGGCTCGGGCAAGTCGAACGTCGTGGACGCGCTCGCGTGGGTCATGGGGGAGCAGGGCGCCAAGTCGCTGCGCGGCGGCAAGATGGAGGACGTCATCTTCGCCGGTACGGCGAACCGGGCGCCGCTGGGCCGCGCCGAGGTCGTCCTCACCATCGACAACACCGACGGGGCGCTGCCGATCGAGTACAGCGAGGTCACGATCTCGCGCACGATGTTCCGCAACGGTGGCAGCGACTACGCCATCAACGGCCATGCCTCACGCCTGCTCGACGTCCAGGAGCTCCTGAGCGACTCGGGGATCGGCCAGGAGATGCACGTCATCGTCGGCCAGGGCCAGCTCGACGCGATCCTGCAGGCGACGCCGGAGGGCCGCAGGGGCTTCATCGAGGAGGCGGCGGGCGTCCTCAAGCACCGCAAGCGCAAGGAGAAGGCGCTCCGCAAGCTCGAGTCGACCGAGACGAACCTCAACCGGCTCGGCGACCTCGTCGCGGAGATCCGGCGTCAGCTGAAGCCGCTCGGCCGCCAGGCCGAGGTCGCGCGGAAGGCGTCCGTGATCCAGGCGGAGCTGCTCGACGCGAAGGCCCGCCTCCTCGCCGACGACCTCGCCCAGGCGACGGCGGCGCTCGACGCGGAGCTCGCGGACGAGGCCGCACTCGTCGCGGAGCGGGCTCGTGTGGAGCACGCTCTCGCGGAGGCCCGCGAGGAGGAGGAGACGGCCGAGAGGGACCTGGCGAACGCCCAGCCGCGGTTCCAGTCGGCCCAGGAGACCTGGTACGCGCTCGCGGCGCTCCGGGAGCGGATCACGTCCACGATGTCGATCGCCGGGGAGCGGATCCGGCACGCCGACGAGCTGCCGATCGACGGACGCCCCGGGCGGGACCCGGACGCGCTCGACGCGGAGGCCGCGACCGAAGCCCGGGCCGAGGAAGGGCTGCGCGCCGAGGTGGGCCGTCGGGAGCGCACGCTCGCGGAGGCGACGGCGCGCCGCGTCGCCGCGGAGCAGGAGCACTCCGCGTCGGAGGCCCGCCTGGCCGCGCTGGTACGGGCGGCTGCCGACCGTCGAGAGGGACTGGCCCGTCTCTCCGGCCAGGTCTCCTCCCTCCGGAGCCGTACGGAGAACGCCGCTGAGCAGGTCTCCCGGCTCCGGGTCGCACGCGACGCCGCACTCGCCCGCGCCGACGAGGCGACGAGGGCGTTCCAGGCTCTCGAGGCGAACGTCGCAGGCCTGGACGAGGGCGAGATCGGCCTGGACGTCGAGTACGAGGCCGCCGACGAGGCCCTGACGACCGCCCAGCACGAGCTCGCGAGCCTGCGCGAGGCGGAGCGGGAGGCCTCACAGCGGCGTGCTGCCCTCGCCGCCCGGGTCGAGGCGCTGCGGATGGGCCTGGAGCGGGAGGACGCCTCCAGCCAGCTCCTTGCCGCGACCGACGCGGTCGGCGGGCTGCTGGGCTCGGTGGCGGCCCTCATCACCGTCGAGCCAGGCTACGAGGCTGCCGTCTCCGCCGCCCTGGGCTCCGCAGCCGACGCCGTCGCGGTCGTCGACGTCGATGCCGCCCTGGGTGCGTTCGCACACCTCAAGGCGGAGGACCTGGGCCGTGCGGGCATGCTGCTCGGCGGCGCGAAGGACCAGGTCGAGACCTGGCCCCCGCTGCCGTCCTCCGCGCGGTACGCCGCGGACATCGTCTCCGCAGAGACCCACGTGAAGGTCGCCCTGCGTCGGCTGCTCCGCAAGGTGGCGGTCGTCGACGACCTCTCCGCCGCCCGCAGCCTCGTCCGGCAGCTCCCCGACGTGACCGCCGTGACGCGGGACGGGGACGTGCTGTCGGAGTGGTTCGCCAGCGGCGGGTCGGGAGCGCGGCAGAGCCTCATCCAGGTGCAGGCAGCGATCGACCAGGCGGCCGAGCAGCTCACTGCCGCCCAGCACGAGGTCGAGCGGGTCGGGTTCGCCGTGACCTCCGTCACGGCCCGGTTGACGGACGCGCAGGACCGACTGGACGTGGCCCTGGCGCGGCTCAACGAGTCCGATGCCCGGCAGAACGCCCTCGCCGAGCAGCTGGGCCAGCTGAACCAGTCCGGGCGCGCCGCCCGGGGTGAGGCGGAGCGCCTCGACGCGCAGATCGCGGAGACGGAGGCTGCGCGGGCGCGCGATGTCTCCGCGCTCGACGAGATGTCGGCACGGCTGACGCTCGCCTCCGCCGAGGGGGAGCTGGCCGAGCCGGACCCCACCGAGCGGGACAGCCTCGCGGACGCCGCACGCCGCGCCCGGTCCGCGGAGATGGAGGCGCGGCTCGCGCTGCGGACGGTCGAGGAGCGCAGCAGGGCGGCTGCCGGCCGTGCCGAGTCGTTGCGCGCCGCTGCCCAGGCGGAGCGTCAGGCGAGGGCCCGCGCCGAGGCCCGGCGCCAGCAGCTGAGGCGTGAGGGTGAGACGGCCCGGGCCGTCCATGCCGGGGCGTCGTACCTGCTGCAGCGCGTGGAGGTGTCCCGGTCGGCGATCGCCACCGAGCGTGACGCGGCGGACCGCGACAGGGCTGACGCCAACGAGGTGCTCGGGCGGGCGCGAGCTTCCGTACGGCGCCTCGCGAAGGAGCTCGAGGGCCTGGTCGACAGCGCGCACCGCGACGAGCTGGCTCGTTCGCAGCAGCGCATGCGGATCGAGGCGCTCGGTGAGCGCGCCCTGGCCGAGGTCGGGATCGAGCCGACGGCGCTCATGGGGGAGTACGGGCCGGACCAGCCCGTACCTGTCCTGGTGACCGACGACGGCCTCCCGCTGGCGGCGGACGACGAGACACCGGAGCCCGTTCCGTACGTGCGTGAGGAGCAGCTGCGCAGGCTGCGCGTCGCCGAGCGGAACCTCCAGGTGCTCGGCAAGGTGAACCCGCTGGCCCTCGAGGAGTTCGACGCGATGCAGGAGCGGCACTCGTTCCTGTCGAACCAGCTGGAGGACCTGCGACGCACGAAGGCGGACCTCCTCGAGATCGTCGACGAGGTCGACGCCCGGGTCAGGGACGTCTTCGCCCAGGCGTACGAGGATGTGGCGCGGGAGTTCGAGAACGTCTTCTCGCGGCTCTTCCCGGGGGGCGAGGGCGCCCTGGTACTTACGGAGCCGGGTGACTGGCTGACCACCGGGGTCGAGGTCGAGGCCCGTCCGGCCGGCAAGAAGATCAAGCGCCTGTCGCTGCTGTCGGGTGGGGAGCGTTCGCTCGTCGCCGTCGCGTTCCTCGTCAGCCTGTTCAAGGCCCGGCCCAGCCCGTTCTACATCCTCGACGAGGTCGAGGCGGCCCTCGACGACACGAACCTGGGCCGGTTGCTCGAGATCTACGAGGAGCTGAGGGCAACCTCACAGCTGCTCGTCATCACGCACCAGAAGCGTACGATGGAGGTCGCCGACGCGCTCTACGGCGTGACCATGCGCGGTGACGGAGTGTCGGCGGTCATCTCCCAACGACTTCGCGACGACGGCGACTAGCCGGCGGCGTGGCGCCGTGCTCCACCCTGGGGGGCGCGTGACACTGGACCCGCGCTTCCCCTGCGAAAGGTCTTTTGTCATGCTCTCGGCCATCCTCGCCATGACGGTCATCCTCGCCATCATCATCGGTCTCGCGCTCGTCGTCACCGTCGGGATCGCCGACAAGGGGGGTCGCTACGCCGGGACCCGCTTCGCCGCCCTGATGCGGCGGACCGCTCAGCACCTGAACGGCGAGGCTGACCCGCCGCAGGCTCTGCTGCGGCTCCTCGACGCGCGTCGCTGAGCGCCTTCACCCCGGTCCGGGGCTCCGGGGAGTCCGTCGGCTCCCCATAGGATGACCGCGTGAACCCGGTCTACTGGCTCGCCATCGCGGCCGCCGTCATCGTCGTGGTCGTGGCAGCCGTCCTGGTCGTACGGTCCCGCGGCAAGGCCCTCCCACCCGTGGAGGAGCGCCAGGTCCTGCCACCCGCTGCCCCGGCACGTCCCACCGAGCCCGGGGAGCTGGAGTCGCAGGCGCCGGCCGAGGTCGCAGAGCCGTCGACCACGACGCTCGACATCCCGGAGGCCCCCGCGTCCCGGCTCGTACGGCTCCGGCGACGTCTGGCAGGAAGCCAGAACGCTCTCGCCCGTGGCCTGGCGGACCTGTTGTCCCAGGACCGGATCGACGCTGCGACCTGGGACGACTTCGAGACCACCCTGATCACGTCCGACCTCGGTGTGGGACCCGCCACCGAGCTCACGACCCGGCTGCGCCAGCGGCTGGCGGTCGACGGTGTCGTGGACCCGGCGACGGCGCACGCGGTTCTGCGTCAGGAGCTCATCGCCCTCGTGGGCCCCGACCTGGACCGTACGGTGCACACCGCCGGAGGACAGGGCCCGGACGGCGAGGACCTCCCCGGCGTCGTGCTCGTCGTGGGGGTCAACGGGACGGGCAAGACGACGACCGTCGGCAAGCTGGCGCGGGTGCTCGTGGCAGAGGGCCGTACGGTCATGCTCGGCGCCGCCGACACGTTCCGTGCCGCCGCCACCGAGCAGCTCACGACGTGGGGCGAGCGTGTCGGTGTGGAGACGGTACGGGGGGCGGAGGGGGCCGACCCGGCCTCGGTCGCCTACACCGCCGTGGCCGCCGGACGCGACAGCGGCGTGGACGTGGTCCTGGTCGACACGGCGGGACGCCTCCACACGAAGACGGGCCTCATGGACGAGCTCGGCAAGGTGAAGCGGGTCATCGAGAAGGTCGCACCCGTCACCGAGGTGCTTCTCGTGCTCGACGCGACGACCGGGCAGAACGGGCTCACCCAGGCCCGGACGTTCGCTGAGGTCGTCGACGTCACCGGCATCGTGCTGACGAAGCTGGACGGCTCGGCGAAGGGCGGCATCGTGGTGCAGGTACAGCGCGAGCTGGGCGTGCCCGTGAAGCTCATCGGCCTCGGAGAGGGTGTCGACGACCTGGCGCCCTTCGACCCCGCGCAGTTCGTCGACGGGGTGCTCGGTGACTGAGCTTCTCCTGCGCCGCGCCACCGAGGCGGATCTCGAGGCCATCACCGCCATCTACAACCACTCCGTGCTCACGGAGACCGCGTCGTGGGACGACGAGCCCGTGACCCTCGAGAACCGGCGCCACTGGTTCGTCGGGCACGGGCGGGACCCGTACCTCACACTCGTCGCGGAGTGGGACGGCACTGTCGTCGGGTACGCCGCCTATGGTGCGTTCCGCCCGAAGGCAGGATGGGCCCTCACCGCTGAGCACTCCCTCTACATCACGCCCGAATGCAAGGGACAGGGGATTGGGACGCAGCTGCTCACGGCCCTGCTCGAAGGCGCGGCCGCCCGCGGCATCCACGTCATGGTCGGCGTGCTGTCGGCCGACAACGAGGCGTCGTTGCGCCTCCACCAGCGCCTCGGCTTCGTGGAGACGGCACGGATGCCCCAGGTCGGCAAGAAGTTCGGCCGCTGGCTCGACGCGGTCGTCGTCCAGCGCATCCTCGACGAGCGCCTACGTCCAGGGGACCCCCTGCCGAACGAGTAGGCTTGCCCGGTCCCGTCTCCGTACCCAAGGACCTTCTGTGTTCGACACCCTGAGCGACCGCCTGACCGCGACCTTCCGCACGTTGCGCGGCAAGGGGCGGCTGTCCGACGCCGATATCGACGAGACCCTCCGCGAGATCCGCATCGCGCTCCTCGAGGCCGACGTGAGCCTCTCCGTCGTCCGCGAGTTCGTCGCCGCCGTGCGCGAGCAGGCTCGGACGGAGGAGGTCAGCAAGGCGCTCAACCCCGCCCAGCAGATCGTCAAGATCGTCAACGACGAGCTGGTCTCGATCCTCGGCGGCGAGACCAGGCTGCTGCGGTTCGCGAAGAAGCCGCCGACCGTGATCATGCTGGCGGGCCTCCAAGGCTCCGGCAAGACGACGCTCGCCGGCAAGCTCGCCGTCTGGCTCAAGTCCCAGGGCCACACCCCGATGCTCGTGGCGGCGGACCTCCAGCGTCCCAACGCCGTGACGCAGCTCCAGGTCGTCGCCCAGCAGGCCGGGGTCGCCGCGTACGCACCCCAGCCCGGCAACGGCGTGGGAGACCCGGTCGAGGTCGCCAGGCAGGCGAAGGAGGTGGCGGCCCACCACCTCCACGACGTCGTCATCGTCGACACCGCCGGCCGGCTCGGCGTCGACACCGAGCTCATGCAGCAGGCCGCGGACATCAAGGCGGCCGTCGACCCGGACGAGGTCCTGTTCGTCGTCGACGCGATGATCGGCCAGGACGCGGTCAACACCGCGAAGGCGTTCGCCGACGGTGTCGGCTTCGACGGCGTCGTGCTCACCAAGCTCGACGGCGACGCGCGGGGCGGGGCCGCGCTGTCGATCGCGCGGGTCATCGGCAAGCCGATCATGTTCGCGTCCAACGGCGAGAAGCTCGCGGACTTCGACGTCTTCCACCCGGACCGCATGGCCGGCCGGATCCTCGACATGGGCGACGTGCTCACCCTCATCGAGCAGGCGGAGCGCCACCTCGACCGGGAGGAGTCCCAGAAGGCGGCGAGCAAGCTGCTGGGCCTCGGGGGCGGGGAGTTCGGGCTGCAGGACTTCCTGGGCCAGATGCAGGCGGTACGGAGGATGGGCCCCCTCTCCAAGGTGTTCGGGATGCTGCCGGGCATGGGCCAGATGCGCGAGCAGATCGACGCCATCGACGAGAGGGAGATCGACCGCATCGAGGCGATCATCTTCTCGATGACGCCGGCCGAGCGGGCGAACGTGTCGATCCTCAACGGCTCGCGCCGCGCCCGGATCGCCAAGGGCGCGGGCGTGCAGGTCAGCGACGTCAACAACCTCGTGAACCGCTTCGTCGAGGCACGCAAGATGATGCAGTCGATGGGCGGCATGATGGGCGCCGGTCCTGGCGGACCGAAGAAGGGCCGCACCACCCCGGCGGCGAAGAAGAAGGGGCGCGGCGTCTCGGGCAACCCGGCCAAGCGCAACCAGGCCGCCCAGCCTGTCCAGCCCGCCGTGACGGTGCCGGACCCCACCGCGTTCGGCGCCGGGGGCATGCCCACGAGCGAGGCGGAGCTCGCCGAGGCGATGAAGGGCTTCCAGCTCCCACCCGAGATGCAGCAGTTCCTGAACCCGAAGAACAAGGGCCCCCGGTAGCCGTCGCTCGCGACGCGGCACGAGGATGACCTCATGAGCCCCGCGTCCCACAGCCACGACCTTCTGGCCGGGCTCGTGCACACGCACAGCCACGACGGCAGCACCCACACCCACGCCGCCGACGGGACAGTCCTCGACGAGCCGCTCCACCTCCACGGGACCGTACTGCCGGGCGGAGCGCGCACCGACCTCTGGGTGGTCGACGGCCGGGTCACGTTCACCCGGGCGTCCTCGGCCCGCTCCCTGGGTCGTGACCTGTGGATCCTGCCGGGCCTCGTGGATGCCCATTGCCACATCGGGCTCGGCTCGCAGGGAGCCGTTGACCCCGGGACGACCGAGGCGCAGGCGCTCATGGACCGTGACGCCGGCGCCCTGCTCGTACGTGACGCCGGGTCGCCCGCCGACACGCGGTGGGTGGACGACCGCGCCGACCTGCCCGAGATCATCCGAGCGGGGCGTCATGTGGCCCGTACGAAGCGGTACCTCCGGAACTTCGCCGACGAGGTCGAGCCCGAGGAGCTCGTGGACGCCGTCGCCGTACAGGCGCGGCGGGGGGACGGCTGGGTCAAGCTGGTGGGGGACTGGATCGACCGTGACGCCGGCGACCTCGCGCCGAGCTGGCCTGCTGATGTGGCGCGGCAGGCGATCGACCGGGCACACGCCGAAGGGGCACGAGTGACGGCCCACTGCTTCGGGGAGCAGTCCGTCGCCGAGCTCGTCGCCGCGGGGATCGACGGCATCGAGCACGGGACGGGCCTCGACGACGACACGATCGAGGAGATGGCCCTGCGCCGCGTCGCCCTCGTCCCCACCCTCGACAACCTCGCGATCTTCCCCGGCATCGCGGACCAGGCGGCCGAGAGGTTCCCGCGGTACGCCGCGCACATGCGCGACCTCTACGCCCGTCGCTACCAGACCTTCGGGAAGGCGTACGAGGCCGGCGTGCCCATGTACGCCGGGACAGATGCCGGAGGAGTGGGTGCGCACGGCCGGATCGGCAAGGAGGTCGTGGCGCTGGCAGCGGTCGGTGGCAGCGACTTCGCTCTCGGTGCCGCGTCCTGGCGCGCCCGGGACTGGCTGGGGCGTCCGTGCCTTGCGGAGGGGGAGCGGGCGGACCTCGTCGCGTACACCTCCGACCCTCGTACCCAGCTCGCCGTCGTCGAGCACCCTCGTTACGTCGTGCTGCGGGGCCGCGTCGTGGTGGACGGTCAGGCCTGAGACAACTTCTGGCCTTGCTCGTCGTGTCCCCGGCGCCTCGGTAGGGTCGAAAGGACGAGACGAAGGGGTCAGCATCATGGAGTACACGCATCTCGGCCGCAGCGGACTGCTGGTGAGCCGGATCTGCCTGGGCACGATGAACTTCGGCCCGGAGGCCAGCGAGGACGACTCGCACACGATCATGGACAGCGCCCACGACCGTGGCGTCAACTTCTTCGACACGGCCAACGCGTACGGCGGCACGGTCGGTGAGGGCATCACCGAGCAGATCATCGGGCGCTGGTTCGCGCAGGGCGGCGGCCGTCGCGAGAAGACGGTCCTCGCGACCAAGATGTACGGCAACATGGGCGACTGGCCCAACATGCGGTACTGCTCGGCGCTCAACATCCGCCGCGCCTGCGACGCCTCGCTCAAGCGGCTGCAGACCGACTACATAGACCTGTACCAGATGCACCACATCGACCGGGACACGCCGTTCGACGAGGTATGGGAGGCCATGGAGGTGCTCCGCCAGCAGGGCAAGATCCTCTACGTCGGCAGCTCGAACTTCGCCGGCTGGAACCTCGCCCAGGCGCAGGAGGCCGCCAAGGCCCGTCACTTCCTCGGCCTGGTGAGCGAGCAGTCCATCTACAACCTCCTCACCCGCTGGGTCGAGCTCGAGGTGCTGCCCGCCGCCATCGCGTACGGGATCGGTGTCATCCCCTGGTCGCCGCTGCACGGCGGGCTGCTGTCCGGCGCGCTCCGCAAGGAGCGTGAGGGTGGCGGCTCCCGCTCGTCGAAGGGCCGCGCCGGCGAAGGCCTGGACAAGCACCGCGAGGCGCTCGAGGCGTACGAGTCGCTGTGCAACGACCTCGGAGAGGACCCGGCCGACGTCGGTCTCGCGTGGCTGCTGAGCCGCGAGGGCGTCACCGCACCCATCGTCGGTCCGCGCACTCTGGCGCAGCTGGACGGAGCAGTGCACGCGGTGGAGATCACGCTCAGCGGCGAGACGCTCGACCGGCTCGACGAGATCTTCCCGGCCCCGGGCCCGAACGGCTCGAAGCCGGCCCCGGAGGCCTACGCCTGGTGAGGCACCGCTAGGCCCAGCTCGCCAGGAGCGCGATGTTGAGGGCCACGATGACGACGACCATGGCCCACGAGACGATGCGGAGCCAGCGAGGCAGCGTCCACGTGCCCATCACGTCCTCACGACTGCTCAGCCAGACCAGGGGCGCGACGGCGAACCCGATGCCGAAGCTCAACACCACCTGGCTCGCGACGAGCACTGTCGTCGCCGTGATGCCGGTGAGGAGGATGAGCACGGCCGGCGCCACCGTGACCGCGCGGGTCCACGCCGGGGAGATGCGGACGGGGAACGAGTCCGTGGCGATCCCGCTGCCCGCGTGCGTCCCGACGATCGCC
>JACRAA010000015.1 GCA_016213595.1 Actinomycetota bacterium
GACCTGACCTGACCTGACCTGACCTGACCTGACCTGACCTGACTGACCTGACCTGACTGACCTGACTGGCGTGGCCTCGGCTCCGGCGCCGGCGTCGCCCTGCCGCAACATCGCACCCCCTGCCGGATCGTCGCACCCCCTGCCGGATCGTCGCACCCGCTGCAGGGGGTGCGAGGTCATGCTGGGGGTGCGAGGTGGAGGGATGGATGGGAGGCGTGCCTCGCCGCAGGACGTGCCGGGTCGCCTGTGGGACTCAGTCTCTAGAGCGGTCGCGCAAAGGCGTTGAACGGGTTGTCATGGGTGAGCCCCGTCAGAGTGGTCTCGGGGATGCCCCTGCCCCGGAGCTTGGGCAGCAGCACCTCGCTCAGGTGCGTGTACGGCCGTGGCGTGCCGCCGCCCGGCTTGGCCGGGTCGAACCAGCCCAGGTCGTGACTGATCAGCAGCTGACCTCCCCGCCCCGCAGCCAGCATGTCCTCGATGAGCGTGATCACCATGGCGTCGTCGGCTCGCCCCACGTGGTCGTACTCGACCCAGGCGCCACGGTCGGCGACCTCAAGGTTGAGCCCGAAGTCGCGCTCCTCCTGCGCGTGGATCGAGATGAAGCGGTCGGCACGACCGCCCTCGGCCTCGATGATGTCGAGCTGGTTCATCACCACCCGGCCCTTGACCGTATGGGAACCGATCACCGCGCCCGTCGCGACCGATGCGCGCGTCGCCGCCCGGAGGATCTTCGTCTCGAGCGGCGTGATGCCGTCGTCTCCCGCACTGAGCTTGATCCAGCCCGCCCGGTAGTCAGCCTCGTCGAAACGGTTGGTGAGCTCACGCAGCATCCAGGCCTCGAGCTCGGCCTCGCTGGCCGTGCGCACCCACTCCGGTATCCACGGCTCGCGGTAGTTGCCCGTGGGCACGATGATCGGGAACTGTGTTGCCCGCGAGACCGCCAGGTCCAGATCGGCGCGCCGTCCAACTCCGCCGGTGGCGCACTCGACCAGCGCCGTGACGCCGAGTGCCTTGATGCGCTCGATCTCAGGTGCCATGAGGCGTACGACCTCATCAGCGTCGCCGTGGGCATACCCCGGCTGATCAGGCGTCCGCAGGTCGACGAACACATGCTCGTGGGGAAGGATCATTCCCAGCTCGTGTCGGCGCAGCGGCCCCAGCGTCGTGAACAGCGCCATCCCGGCCATGTCTTCCCCTTCTGGTGGCTTCGTCGCCCGGGGCGGATCATCCCACTCCACTCTTCACGACGTGTCCTTCCGCGGCTCGCGCAGAATGTGGGAGCATCCGTCCTGTCACTCACGTACAAGGAAGTCCTGGTGAGCGCTCCACTCGAATCCCTGGTCGACCGCGTGCCAATATGGGCCGCTGTCTGGACTGGGAGTTCCTGCAGCAGGCCCAGCTCGACTGGCCCGGCACCGTGTGAGCGGACGAAGGACGTCGCTGTGGTCGAGCGATGACCCGCCTGGTCATCCTCGCCGACGACCTGACGGGAGCAGCTGACGCCGTCGCAAACCTGGCTCAAGGTCGTGACGTGCGCCTGCTCCTCAACAGCGAGACGACCTGGCCGGACTGCGACGTGATCGCCCTCGACACGGACACGCGCTACGCCAGTCCCGATGAGGCGGCGCACCGCATTGCGGCTGCTGCCGGGCGAGCGGCGACGGCTGGCACCCCGGTGTTCAAGAAGATCGACTCGACCTTGCGCGGGAACCTCGGTCCGGAGCTCATGGCGGCCGCTGCCGTGCTGGGTACGGGGGAGAGGCCGGCGCTCATCGTCGCCTCTCCGGCCTTCCCCGCTGTGGGACGCACGATGACCGGCGGTGTCGTACTGGTCGATGGAGTCCCACTGGACGATGACTGCGGTGGCAGCCTGCCCCGACGGCTGAGGCGGGACGGGATCACGTCGGTCGCAGTCGAAAGCCCCGGCGGACAGCTCTGCTCGACCTTGGCACGTGCCTACAGAGGCGGGACAGCCGCCGTCGTCGTCGACGCCGAGTCCGACCATGACCTGAAGGACGTGCTGCAGGCTTCGCTGGAGGTCGATGTCCCCGTCCTCCTCGTGGGGTCGGGGGGTCTGGCGCGGCACTACGACGAGGCCATCAGTGGCGCGTCGCCCACTGTTGCGGGCCCGATGGCCGGGCCGACGCTCATCGTCCTGGGTAGCCACGCGCCGATCGCCAGGAGCCAAGCCGAGCAGCTGGTAGCTGGCGGCGTACCGCTTGTCCTGTCTGACTCCCCGAACGCAGGAGCACAGCTTGCTGCAGGCCTCGCTCACAGCGGTGCAGCCGTGCTGATGCCAGATCCCGACGCTCCTGTGGATCCCGATCGAGCCCACCTCGTGTCGGCCAGGCTGGCGCAGGTCGCCCTCCCTGCACTGGCCGGCGTGGGCACCCTCGTGGTGACGGGCGGAGAGACCGCGAGGGCCGTCCTCATGCACGCGGGAGTCGACCAGCTGGTCGTCCGCGGAGAGCTGGAGCCCGGCGTGGTGCGGTCCACAGTGCCTGGCCGCGCCCTGTCTGTCGTGACGAAGGCGGGCGCTTTCGGGGACCCCGGCGTCCTCGTCCGGTGTGTCGAAGCTGTCAAGGAACACGGAGGACTCGGATGACGTCCAGACCCATCATTGCGATCACCATGGGCGACCCCGCCGGCGTTGGCCCCGAGATCAGCCTCCTGGCCTGTCTCTCGCCCGAGATCCAGGGGATCTGCCGGCCGGTGGTCATCGGGGACCTTCGCCGCCTGGAGCAGGCGGCCGGGATCCAGGGCCGGGATGACGTGAGCTTCAACGTCGTCGAGCGACCC
>JACRAA010000158.1 GCA_016213595.1 Actinomycetota bacterium
GCGTCCGGGTTCGGACAACCGGCCGCCGGACCAGGAGGCCGGGCGCACGATCGTCGGCCGTCTGATCACCTGGATCCGGCAGGGATACCCGAGTGGTGTGCCCGCCGCCGACTACGTGCCGCTCATCGCGCTCCTCAGCCGTCGGCTCACGAAGGACGAGGTCATCGACATCGTCATCGAGCTGCGCGGGGCGGGGGTCGTACCCAGCGAGACCGGCCGCATCGGCGCCGCAATCATGGGCACCACGAACGAGGTGCCCAGCATCGAGGAGATCGAGCGGGTCCGCCACCACCTGGCGGAGATGACCGGCACGGACTTCAGCGAGGGCTGACCGCACCGTGGGGACGGGACAGATGTCGCTGTCCGACGTCGCTGACGAGCTGTACGGGATGGACCCCGGGAACTTCGTCGCCCGACGTACGGAGCTGGTGAAGCAGGCGCGGTCCTCCGGTGACAAGGCCCTGGCGACCCAGATCGGCGCGTTGCGACGGCCGACCGTGTCTGCCTGGTACCTCAACCTCCTCGCCCGGTCGGGGGCTCCCGAGCTCGACGCTCTCATCGACCTTGGCGCGACCATGCGCGAGGCGCAGTCGCGGCTCGACATGGGCAGGGTCGCGTCGCTCACCCCAGAGCGGCAGCAGCGCGAGAACGCCGTCCTGCATCGGGTCGAGGCGCTCCTGTCGTCGCGGGGGATCACGCCGAGCCCCGCGGCATGGGACGAGGTGAGCGGAACCCTCTCGGCAGTCGCGGCGGACGCGTCGGCGGCAGCGGCCGTACGGTCGGGCTGTCTGGCGCGTGCGCTCGAGTACGCGGGGTTCGGCGAGGTGGACCTTTCGGGTGCGGTTGCTGCCGAGCTCGAGGCGCGGGCCGACCGGGGAGCCTCTCCCCGTTCGGATGAAGCCAAGAAGGACCAGGAGGGCGAGCGACCGGCAATGCCCCCGGCAAGCCCCCCGACTCCCGCTGCACCACGCGCTCCCGATCGGAAGCGGGAACGGCTGCTCACGCAGGCACGCGCGCGGCTCGCCGATGCCGCGGAGGAGCGCCGCGACGCGGAGCGGGAGGTCGAAGAGCTGGGGCTCGCCTATGCAACGGCCCAGGAACGGCTCCGTACGGCCGAAGCGGCGGAGACGAAGGCCCAGTCGGCGCTCGAGTCGCTCGACGAGCACGGCGGCGAGGGCTGAGGCGCTCGGCGGCTCGTACGGCTCAGCGCGATCGTGGAGCTCAGCCGGACCTCGAGGCGGGGTCGCTGACAAACGGTGCGAGGTCTGCCGACGATCGGCCCGAGGTCTGCCGACGATTGCCGAGACACTACTTCTCCGCTTCCCGGACCTTATGCCTCAGCTCGTCGTTCTGAGCGGCGAGGTCTCGCAGCTGCTGCTCGAGCATCGGCACGGTACGGTCCCACGCGGCCAGGGCCGCCGCCTCGATGCGACCGGCCTCGAGGTCGGGGTCGCGCGGGTCCGGACGAAGGGACGAGACGTCGTCGGTGACAGGCGCGGCGGGGGAGCCGGCCTGGGGGAGCGACATGCCGGGCGGCCGCCTGATGACCGTGCCCCCACCGTACAGGCCCTCCGGCGAGTGGACCGGCGGCCGGATGACGGTGCCGTCAGGCGCACGGAGAACCGTCGCGTCAGCGGCCGGGCGGAGGACTGTGCCGTCAGCGGCGGGGCGGAGAACCGTTGAGTCAGGAGCCACGCGGGCGGCACTGGCGTCTGGCACGGAACGGATGATGGTGGGGTCCGGTACGGAGGCGCTGGGTCCCGACTGGGGTGCAGGTCGGAGGACGGTCAGATCGGCGCTGTCGACCTCCTCCCAGGCCGGCGTGTACGGGCTCGTCACGTCGTCGTGCAGAGGAACGTGCTGGATGGGCGCACCTGCGTACGGGAAGCGACCCATCCCCACTGCACCGGAAGGCCCGTTCGTGCTCGCTGAAGCTGCGTGCTCCGACGGTTGCGAGCCGGCCGCTGCAGCTGTCACCGGTGCGAACGCTGACGCCTCTACGTCGAGTCGCCGGAACGCGGCAAGGGCACGTTCCAGCGTCTCCTCGGATTGTCTGCGGCTGCCGCGACCGATGAACCAGCCGAGGCCGGCGGCGAGCACAGCCGCGATCACGAGCACGGCGGCGGTCTGGGTAAGCAGGTACGGGAAACCCACAAGCATCTCCATCTCAGCGTCTCGCCAGCAGCGAGGTGATCTGCGCGGTGGCCACGCGCGCCTCGATGCGCATGAGCGTGAGGTTCGCGGTGAGCGGTCCGGACATCACGAGCACGACGTCGTGGCCGCCGGAGTAGACGACGAGGTGACCCTCGGTACCCCGGATCACGGTCTCGGTCAGCGCACCCAGCCTGCTGCGCTCCGCGATGCGGGCACCGAGCCCGAGGGTGGTCGCCGCCATGGCTGCAATGCGTTCGGCGTCGGCGTCGGGAAGGTCGTGTGCGACAGCGAGCCCGTCGACGGAGGCGATCAGGACACCGAAGAGCTCGGGGACGGCCTCGTGGATGGAGGCGACGATCGCGGCGAGCTGCTGGGACGTGGTCGGCTGGTACGGACCGGCAGTCATCGTCGTGCTCCCCGGTGTTCGTGCGCGCCGACGGGTCTGTGGAGGCAGGCACAGCCCCCGGCGCGGTCGTGGTTCTCGATGCAGGGACCGTAGGCCGCTCACCGGGCCCGCGGCAACGTCCATGAGAAGCCTCTTGCAGGCTCGACCCCACGTCAGTCGATGCTCGGCCGGGTCCCCAGGGTTGTGGTCTCGTTACGGCCACCGATCATTGTCGTTAAATCTCCGGGCGCTTCCATCGTGACCGCGGCAGGTCCTCAGGCGCGGGACGCGGGGTCGAAGTTGTCGGTACCGCCGAGTTGCGCGGGGAGCCCGGGCGACTGCCTCACAGAGGGAGTCATGCGGCCTGAGAAGTGCAATGATCCCTTGTCAGGTAGGTAAACCGGACCCTCCCACAGCAGGGAGCCTCGCCTACCCATCCCCGATCTCGCTCCTCGCCACCGCCGTGGGATGTGGCGTGCTGGCCGCCCTCCGGCCGCGCGGGGGAAAGCGCTTCGAGGAGCGCCTGCGCCGTCGCAGCCGACTTGCGATCCGTCGGAAGCCCCCTGACCATGGACGTGGCAGTCAGCGACGCACTAGTCCGCAGACTGCGGCCGAGGACGTCACCGCCACCAACTGACGGGAGGTGTCCATGGCAACACTCGCTCACGACTACGGATCGGTCGACGGGTTCGACAGCGCCACAAGACGCGCGGCGACACGGGAGGCGTACTCCCCGGTCATGGTCCTGATCACGATCGTCTCGACGATCGGGGTCCTCTACTACGGATGGTTCCTGCTGAGGCCGTCCAACCGGGGCGACATCCTGCCCTGGCTGCTCGTCGTCGTGTCAGAGTCGATCCTCGTCTTCCATGGCCTGGCGAGCATGTGGACGATCCTCGCCGGGATGCGGGACCGCCGGGACTGGGCCTACCAGGCCGCCCGCGCCGGCCTGTACGAGGCGAACGACCCCGACGTCCTCGCGAACCTCGACGACCCCACGGCCTGGCCCCTGCGCCTGGACGGGCGGGTCGCGACCGTCGACGTCCTCATCACCGTGTACGGCGAACCGCTCGATGTCATCCGCCGTACGGCTGAGGCCGCTCTCGCGATCCGGGGAAGACACACGACGTGGATCCTCGACGACGGTCGCTCGGACCTCGTGCAGGCGTTGGCGGCGGAGCTCGGCTGCCGCTATGTACGCCGCCTCACGAACAACGGCGCCAAGGCGGGCAACATCAACAACGCGCTGACGATGGCCAAGGGGGAGTTCTTCGTCATCCTCGACGCGGACTTCGTGCCGCTGCCGGGCTTCATCGAGCAGACGCTGCCCTTCTTCGAGGCGGCGACCGTCGCGTTCGTCCAGACGCCCCAGACGTACGGGAACCTCCACAACCTCATCGCTCGCGGCGCGGGCTACATCCAGTCGATGTTCTACCGGTTCGTCCAGCCCGGCCGTAACTCGTTCAACGCCGCGTTCTGCGTGGGCACGAACGTCGTCTTCCGTCGTGCTGCGATCGACGACATCGGTGGCATGTACACCGACTCGAAGAGCGAGGACGTGTGGACCTCCCTCACACTGCACGGAC
>JACRAA010000004.1 GCA_016213595.1 Actinomycetota bacterium
GCGCCGGCCGGGATGGACGTGGCGGCGGGTGAGTACGGCTACGACCTGCCGTACTTCCGGGACATGCTCGCGGCGCACGCGGTCGACTGCCTGCAGGTCGACGTCACCCGCTGCGGCGGGATCACCGCGTTCCTCCGTGCCGGAGCCCTCGCTGACGCCGCCTGTCTCGACGTGTCCTCGCACTGCGCCCCTCAGGTGAGCGCCCACGCCTGTTCCGGTCTCTGGCACCTGCGCCACCTCGAGTACTTCGCCGACCATGTACGGCTCGAGTCCATGCTGTTCGACGGCGTCCTCGAGCCGGTCGACGGGGCCCTCCGCCCCGACCCGGGCCGACCCGGCCTGGGCATCCGGCTCAAGCGGGCCGATGCGGAGCAGTTCCGGCTCTGACACGGTCTCCACGACCGAAGGCGCGCCTGATGACGTCCCGGCCCAGGAGCCAGCAGCGGCTGGCGCCCCCCTGCCGTTGACGGCGCGGAGGAGGCGAACCTACGCTGCGGCTGAGGTTCCGCGGTGGGTGCGCCCGCGAGGGGACCGTGATGAGCGAGGTGCGGCATGGCTGGCAGCGCAGGTCGTACAGCGGAGTTCAGGCGGTTGCACGAGTCAGGGTGCTTCGTGATGCCGAACCCGTGGGACGTCGGCAGCGCACGAGCCCTCGCCACGATGGGCTTCCCCGCACTCGCCACCACCAGCGCCGGGTTCGCCTGGGCGATCGGCCGACCGGACAACACGGTCGGCCTCGACACGACGCTCGACCACCTCCGTACGATCGTCGAGGCAGTGGAGCTCCCGGTGAACGCGGACTTCCAGAACGGGTACGCGATCGAGCCCGGAGGCGTCGCGGACAACGTGCTGCGTGCGGTGGAGACCGGGGTGGCGGGCCTGTCGATCGAGGACTTCTCCGGGGATCCGGCGTCGCCGCTGCTGCCGCTCGACCTTGCTGTCGAACGGGTGCGGGCGGCGAAGGCCGCGATCGACGAGAGCGGCACCGGCGTCGTGCTGACCGCCCGGACGGAGGGCTTCGTGTGGGACCGCCCGGACATCCAGGAGACGACCCGGCGGCTGAGCGCGTACGCGGAGGCCGGGGCCGACTGTCTGTACGCGCCCTGGGTCACCTCGGTCGACCATGTCTCGGCGATCGTGGCCGCGGTCGCGCCGAAGCCGGTGAACCTCATCATCCACACGCCCTTCACCACGGTCGCTGAGGCGGCTCGACTGGGGGTGCGCCGGATCAGCGTCGGGGGCATGCTCGCCAAGACGGCGTGGCGGGGATTCCTCGACGCTGCGAGGGAGATCGCGGAGCAGGGGACCTTCTCGCGGTTCGTCGACCTGCCGAACCTCAACGCCCTCCTCGAGCCCAGGTGAGCCGGAGGCTGGCGGGTCCTAGTAGCGCAGGAGCAGGTACGGCGTCGCGATCGCCAGGGTGACCACCGCGACGACGAGCCCGTACCGGGTGAACTCCCAGAACGAGATGGGATGTCCGCTCCTCTTGGCGATGCCCGCGACGACCACGTTCGCGCTGGCCCCGATGGCGGTGGCGTTGCCGCCGAGGTCGGCGCCCAGGACCAGTGCCCACCACAGGCCGGTACGACCGGCGAGGGGTCCGGTTCCGCTCACCATCTGGTCCACGACGGGGGCCATCGTGGCGACGAACGGGATGTTGTCGACGATCGCCGACAGCGCGGCCGAGCCCCACAGGACGAGCATCATCGCGGCGGGCACGTTGTCCCCGGTCGCCACGACCAGGCCCGCCGCCAGGTGGTCGATCACGCCGGTCTTGACGAGGGACCCGACGAGGATGAACAGACCGGCGAAGAACAGCAACGTGGCCCACTCGACGTCGACGAGGTAGGACTGGGGACGCAGACCGCTGATCGCGACGAGTATGCCCGCGCCCAGCATGGCCACCACGGACGGCTCCAGGTGGAGCACCCCGTGCAGGGTGAAGGCCGCCAGCACCAGGGCCAGTACGACCAGGCTTCGAACGAGCAGCCCCCGGTCCTGGATGGCCTCCCGCTCGTCGAGCTCCATGACGCGAGCCACCTGGGCAGGGTCGGCCGCGAAGTCCTTGCGGAACAGCAGCCGGGACACGGCCACGAACACGACCAGCATCACGGCCACGATCGGAGCCATGTTCAGCAGGAAGTCGTTGAACCCCAGGCCTGACCGGCTGGCCACGATGAGGTTGGGCGGGTCGCCGACCAGGGTGGCCGTACCGCCGATGTTGGACGCCAGGGCCTCGGCGATCAGGAACGGTACGGGACGTACCCCGATCCGATCGCAGACGAGCAGCGTGACCGGCGCGACCAGCAGCACGGTGGTGACGTTGTCCAGGCCGGCCGAGGCGACTGCGGTGACGAGGCACAGCAGCGCCATGACCCGGAACGGGCGACCCTTGGCCCGTTTGGCCGCCCAGATCGCGATGTACTCGAACACCCCGGTCTGGCGCAGGACGCCGACGATCACCATCATCCCGAACAGCAGGAAGATGACGTTCCAGTCGATGCCGGTGTTCTTGGAGAAGAAGGCGTCGTCAGAGCCGACTATGCCGACGGCGAGGACGACTCCGGCTCCCGCCAGAGCGGCGGTCACCCGGTTGATGCGCTCGGTGGCGATCAGCAGGTAGACGACCGAGAAGACGATGATCGCCACGATCATCATCAGAGGTCGTCCCCGCACACCAGCTCGAGCAGCCGGGCTGCCGTGACGACCCCGAGGACCATGCCGTTGTCGACCACTGCGCACAGCGGGCTGCGCAGGCGGGCCATGAGCGCGGCCAGCTCCACCACCGTGTCGTCGCCGTGCAGCAGGGCCAGCTCCGGGGTGGGTGACGACAGCAGGTCAGCGACGGTGGCGTCCTCCAGCTCGGCTCTGATCTGCTGGATCGGGACGTCGCCCAGGACGCCGGCGAGCGCCGGGTCGTCCTGTACGTAGTCGGGCACCATGAACCGCACGACCTCCGATGCCGGCAGGACGGCCCTCGGAGTGCCGTCCGCATCGGTCACCACCAGGCCCGGGAGCCGGTCGCGGGCGATGAGGCGGGCGGCCTCAACGGCCGGCGTCCCGAAGCCCACGACGGGGTAGGGCTCTGCGATGTCTCGAGCGCGCATGGGAACCTCTCATCCGGTCGGACCCCTCGGCCTGCATGCCGAAGCTGTCGTCGACCAGACTTCCCGACACTCCGGGCCTAAACATAGCGGGGCGTACGTCTCCCACGAGCGCTGAAGGAGTCAGGGGACGATGTGGCCCGCCGCCCGGTACAGCTCGTACCACTCGACCTTGGTCAGGACGACGTCGGCGCCCTTCGCGGCTGCTGTGACGCGTTCCGGCTGCGTCGTGCCGAGGACGACCTGCATCTGCGCGGGGTGCCGGGTGATCCAGGCGGTGGCGATGGCCTCGCCCGGCACGTCGTACGCCCCGGCGAGCCGGTCGATGACGGCGTTGAGCTCCGGGTAGTCGGGGTTGCCGAGGAACGGGCCGTTGAAGAAGCCGGCCTGGAACGGGGACCAGGCCTGGACCGTGATGTCGTGGAGCCGGCAGTAGTCGAGGGTGCCGATGGTCCGGTCGACGGACTGGTCGAGAGCGCCCATGTTGATCGACATGCCCTGCGTGATGAGGTCGGCGTGCGTGATCGAGAGCTGCAGCTGGTTCGCGACGAGCGGCTGCGTGACGTACCTCTTGAGCAGCTCGACCTGGGCCGGGCTGTGGTTCGAGACGCCGAAGTAGCGGACCTTGCCCGCCGTCGCGACCTCATCGAGCGCCCTCGCGACCTCCTCGGGCTCGACGAGGGCGTCGGGGCGGTGGAGCAGCAGGATGTCGATGTGGTCGGTGCCGAGCGCGGTGAGGGAGTCGTCGACGGAGGAGACGATCTCGTCGTACGAGAAGTCGAAGTACGGGCCGTCCTCCTTCACGATGCCCACCTTGGTCTGCAGGGTGATCTCGTCGCGCTGGGAGGGGGTCAGGGACAGCGCCTCGGCGAAGCGTCGTTCGCACCCGTGGGGCTGGGAGCCGTACACCGCGGCATGGTCGAAGAAGTTCACGCCGGCGTCGAGGGACGCGTCGAAGAGCGCGCGGACCTCGGCGTCGGACTTCTCCTGGATACGCATCATGCCGGTCACGATCGCCGGTGCGACGATGTCGGTTCCGGGCAGGACGAAGGTCTTCATGTGGGAGCTCCTGATGGTGAGTCGGTCAGTGTGGGCGTCCTGAGGTTCGACGTTCCCCGCTGAGGGATGTCACCTCACCCACGCGCGGAACCTGTGTCGCCCAGTGGAACCCACGATAGGTGGCCGCTAATCTAGAAGTCCAACAAGTACGAGTCATTTCTTTCATGAGGACGCTCGATCAATGGACCTTCGGCAGATGGAATACCTTGTCGCCCTCGCCGACGAGCAGCACTTCACCCGGGCGGCGGCGCTCTGCGGTGTCTCCCAGTCCGGGCTGTCGGCGGCGATCCGGGGGCTCGAGACGGAGCTGGGGAGCGTCCTGTTCAGCCGTACCACGCGACGCGTCGAGCCGACCGACGCGGGGCTGGCCCTGCTTCCGTACGCCCGTGAGCTGCTCAGCCAGGCCAGGGCGGGCCGGGATGCCGTGGTCCGGGTGACACGAGAGCTGTCCGGGCAGCTGCGGGTCGGCGCGGAGCAGTGCCTGGGCGTCGTGGATGTGCCGGCGCTGCTGGAGCGCTTCCACCGCCGCTACCCCCGGGTCACGATCCACTTCACCCAGGCCGGGTCGTACGACCTGCTCGACATGGTCCGGGCGGGCGAGCTGGATGCCGCCTTCGTCGCGAGCTCCGACCATCTCGGGGCCCTGGACCGGGTGGAGATCGGTCGCCGCGCGATCCTCCTCCTGTGCCCGCCCGAGCACCCATTGGCGACCGCGGCGAAGGCGGGCTGGTCCGACCTCGAGGGGCTGGACTACATCGACTTCCACGACTCGTGGGCGGTGCGGTCGATCAACGACGAGGTGTGTAGGGCGCACGGGGTCCATCGCCGGGTGAGCTGTACGGTCGACGACATCCACACGCTTCTCGACCTGGTGCACCGTGGGCTCGGCGTCGCGATGGTGCCGCAGACGATCGCGGCCAAGCCGCAGGCCGCCGGCCTCCGGGTCGTCCAGCTCCCGTCCGACAGCGGCGCGGAGTGGGTGGTCTCCGTGGTCACGGCGCCCAGGAGCCCGGAGACGGCGGCCGCCGTGCATCTCCTCGAGCTGCTGTCGCAGTGACGGCAGCAGAGGACCGTGACGGCAGCCGAGGACGCCGAAGGTCGTACGGCTGTGGGCACGAGCCTTCACGGTCCCCGGCGAACAGGGCTCAGGGTCTAGACGTTGTTCATCGTGGCGGGGTGCGATCCCACGCGCTTCCCACAGTCCAGGGCATCGATGACGGCGACCTCGGCCGGCTCGAGCCCGAAGTCGAAGAGGTCGAAGTTCTCGACCATGCGTGCCTTGTGGACGGTACGAGGAATGATGATGCGGCCGTGCTGGATGTGCCAGCGCAGGGTGACCTGGGCCACCGTCTTGCCGTACTTCTGCGCGATCGCATGCACCTCCGGGGTGTCGACGAGAGCCCCCCGGGCGATCGGGCTCCACGCCTCGACCCGGATCCCGGCGCTCAGGCAGCGCTCCTCGACGTCCCTCTGCTGGAGCTCGGGGTGCAGCTCGATCTGGTTGACGGCCGGTGTGGTCGAGCTCTCGGCGGCGATGCGGTCCAGGTACTCGGGAAGGAAGTTGGACACGCCGATGGACCTTGTCAGCCCCTCCTCGGCGAAGCGCTCCAGCGCCTGCCAGCTCTCGACGTACAGGCCGCGCGCCGGCGTCGGCCAGTGGATCAGGTAGAGGTCGACGAACGGCAGGCCCAGCTTCTCGAGACTCGCCTTGATGGCGTCGCCCGAGAGCTCCTTCGCCTGGTCCGCCGGACGCTGCTTCGTGGTGATGTAGAGCTCGGAGCGGTCGATCCCCGACTCGGCGATCGCCTCGCCCACCGCGGTCTCGTTGTTGTACCCGGCTGCCGTGTCGATGTGGCGGTAGCCGACCTCGAGCGCGTCCAGCACCACGCGCTTCGTGTCGCTGGGGTCGACCTGGAAGACGCCGAGACCCAGCTGGGGGATCTTGGCGCCGCTGTTCAGCTCGATGAGGGGCACACTGCTCATTCGCTACTCCTTGTCGACGAGGGGCGCGACTCACTCTAGGCAAGCGGCATTCCAGTGGGCAAATAGCACAGACTTGTGACATTCAGAACCGCGAGTCATGAGGGGGACGAGGGTCGGAGCTCTTCCCGTTCTAGGCTGCGGCCGGGAGGTGCGAGATGGCTGAGCGAGTAACCGCCGTGGCGGCCGGGCGACGCCATTCCGTGTGTGTCCGCTCCGATGGCTGGGTACGTGCCGTGGGCAACGGGGCCGCCGGTGAGCGCGACGTTGACCGGTGGGGCGACATCATCGCAGTGGCCGCCGGCGATGTTCACACTGCGACGAACACGGGCAGGTCGCACACCGTCGGGCTGCGCTCGGACGGGACGGTCCTGGCGACGGGCTGGGATGGCGACGGTCAGTGCCAGGTGCTCGCATGGGGGCAGGTCGTGGCCATCGCCGCCGGCTGGCGACGCACGGTCGGAGTCCGTGCGGATGGCACTGTGCTGGCTGTCGGGAGAACCGCTGAGGGAGGGTGTGAGGTCGGGGCGTGGCGAGAGGTGGTCGCGATCGCCGCCGGTGACTGGCATACGGTCGGGGTCAGGGCGGACGGTACGGCGATCGCCAGCGGGGCCAGTCGTCGAGGCCAGTGCGACGTCGGCGGGTGGCGCGAGGTCACCTCAGTAGCCGCCGGCTACCTCCACACGGTCGGTCTCACCAAGGGCGGCCACGTCGTGGCGGCCGGGCGTCACAGCTCGCCGGAGTGCGATGTGGCCGGCTGGGTGGATGTCGTTGCCGTGAGCGCGGGCAGCTACCACACCGTGGCTGTCAGGGCCGACGGCCACGTCTATGCCGTGGGGGCGAACGACCACGGGCAGTGCGACGTGAGCTACTGGCGAGACATCGTCGCGGTCTCGGCGGGCTCCACCCACACCCTCGGCCTGCGCGCCGACGGCAGCGTCACGGCAACCGGGAACAATGCGGACGGCCAGTGCGACGTCGACGGCTTCACCGTCAGCGCGCGCTCGAGCTCCGCACGATGAGCTCCGGCTGGAGGACGATCTGGCGGTGGACGTGGGTCGGGTCGCCCGCGGAATGGTCGAGCAGCAGCTGCGCGGCCAGATAGCCCAGGTCATCGGTGGGCTGCCGCACTGACGTGAGCGGCACGATCCAGTCTGCGGCGAAGTCGATGTCGTCGTAGCCGACGAGGGAGACGTCCTCCGGGATCCGGACGCCGGCCGCGCTGAGGCCGCGATAGACGCCGAAGGCCATCATGTCGTTTCCACAGAAGACTCCGGTCGGCAGCTTCCCCGCTTGGAGCAGGCGCTCAGCGGCGAGGACCCCGTCCTGGATCCCCAGGCCTTCCTGGTTGATCTCCACGAGTCCTGTGGTCGGGTCGATGCCGGCGGCGATGATCGCCTCCCGAGCACCCTGTGCGCGTTCGATGTGCTGGCGAAGGCCGTGCCCACCTCCGACGAAGGCGACGCGCTGATGCCCGAGGTCGAGAAGATGCTGCACCGCCAGGCGTGCGCCGGCGACGTCGTCGACCGAGACGGAGCAGTCCTCCGGTGAGTTCTGGTAGTCGAGAAAGACGAGGGGCAGTCGCCGTGCCCGGATGGACTCCCGGTCAAGGCTGCTGTTCGTGCTCGACGGGGTCAAGAGTGCGCCCCTGACACGCTGAGCGGCCAGGATGTGGAGGAGCTCCGTCTCCCGGTCGGCGTCGTTGTCGGAGTTGCAGAGGATGACGACGTGCCCGGCCTCCCGCGCCGCCCTCTCCACCGCGCGGGCTGCCTGCATGAAGAACGGGCTGACCACATCGAGGACAACCAGGCCGATCACCTGGCTGGAGGCACCGGTGAGGACACGTGCCTGCTGGTTCGGTACGAACCCGAGCTCCCTGATGGCGCGCTGAACCGCAGTCCGGGTGCGCTGGCTGACGAGCTCGGGGTGGTTGATGGTGTGGGAGACGGTGCCCACGGACACGCGGGCTCGCGCGGCGACATCGGCGA
>JACRAA010000165.1 GCA_016213595.1 Actinomycetota bacterium
CACGGAGGACCGACTACCTCAAGCCGTCATTCGTCTCGGCCGCCATGCACCTCATCACGGCTGCCGCCGCGTCGCGGCGGCCCTGCGGGCTGGCCCGAGCCATCTCGCTGACGGTCCCGGCACGAGAGTCGGTGGCAGAGTCCCTGTCCGCCGGACACATGCACCTCGCCGGACTCGCCACACCCGAGTTCCAGCACCGGATCCGCACCCCGAGGGGCGATGTCTTCCCCGACTTCTACTGGCCGGAGCTCGGCCTGGTGGGGGAGGTCGACGGGAAGGTCAAGTACACCGATCCCACGGCCTACGAGCGGGAGAAGCTGCGCGAGCAGGCGCTGCGGGACCTCGGCTACAGGATCGTGCGCTGGACGGCCCGCGAGATCATGCTCAGCCCGGACGTCGTGGTCGCCCGTGTCGCGAGAGCCTTAGCCGCCTGAACGCCGAAACGGTTGAAATGGCCGCCCCGGAAGCTCCTCCCCAGCGGCCGAACCCGAAAACGGTTGGAATGGTGGCCGTAGACGCACTCCAGGCCAACCGTTTTCGGGTTCGAGGCGCCCATCCCCCTGCGGATCGCTCTGATATCAACCGTTTCCGGGGTCGAGGGGCGCAGCCGCGCCGGCGCAGCCTCCTAGAAGCCGGTGTAGATGAACCCGCCGCCGCCGCCGGCGACGAAGAACCAGTAGAGGAACAGCATCGTCAGCGCGACGAACGCGGTGAGGAACCAGACGAACGCCGGCACGCGGGACGGCGGCGGGGTCCACGGGTTCCGCGACGGGTTGACGACGGGGTGGTGCCCGACCATCTGGATCCACGTGAGCGCGGCCCCCAGGCGGCCGGCGAGGGTGTGCGTGTCAGGATCGGGCGAAGCTCCAGCATGCGTGGGTGACATCCAACCACCCCCTCCAGCCGAGGTGGAGCGTGTCGAAGAAGTAGTAGGGCTCGTACGCGTTGCCGCTGAGGTCGACGAGCTCAGCGTCGTTCAGCGCCGCCATCGCCCGGATCTTCGCGGCGAACCCGTCGCGCTGCGCCTTCGGCAGACCGGTGAAGTCGCTCCACAACCCGTTCACGGGCAGCGCGATGAGCATGACCTGGATGCCGAGGTCCTGGGCCACGTCGAGGAAGAGCTGCAGGTCGCTGTACTCGACCGACGAGGTGAAGCTCACCCCGGTCTGCTGGCCCCTGAACTTGCCGAGCTGGGGAAGGATCCTCGAGGAGTAGTACGAGTTCTCCATGTTGTACGGGTTCTGGCCCACCCGGGCGCGGCCGGCAGCAGTCGCCTTCGCGTCCTCCGCGGCCCAGTCGATGGTGTCCATCGGCTGCTTGCCCGGCTGCCACGGGCCCGTGTAGCTGACCCCCTTGCGGTAGTCGACCCCCTTGTACGTGTCCCGCAGCGTGTTGATCCGCGACGTGAAGACGTTGTACGGGGCGTTGACCACCTCCTCGACAGCGCTCGCCGTCGTCGTCGCGCAGCTCGCCCCGAGCGTGCAGAGCTGCGGCACGAGCGAGCCGACCCGGGCGATGAGCTGGGACCGGGTGCGGGCAGACAGCTGGGGGTTCGCCAGCATCCGGTTCCAGGCGGCGTGCGAGAACACCGACTGGAACAGGCTCGCCTTCTCGCCGCCCGGCACGAACCACTGGGGTGACAGGATCAGGGCGACCTTCTTGTTCGCGATGCTCGAGCCCACGGCCGCGAGCTCGACCGCGTGGTACAGGTCCTGCTGGTTGCCGCGCCCCGACTCGTACATGTCGAAGTCCGACGCGTTCGCCGGCAGCCAGGTCCCCGCGTTCTGCTCGATCGGCACGCCCAGCTCGGAGCTGCCCATGAGGTACAGGTTGGTGACGCCCTCCGGCTCCCCGGCCATCGCCTGCTGGTACAGGCGAACGGTGTCCTCGCGGTGACCCGGGCTCTCGTAGTTGAGCACCCGGACGCTGCGCTGGACAGGGTGCTTGACGGTCGTCAGCGCGCGGACGGCCATGTCCGCGACGGGACTGAGGAACAGCCCGATGGCGAGGACCATGCCCGCGAGCAGGGCGCCCACGCGTCGCATCAGAGGCGCTCCGCAACGAACGTGAGGATGCGGTTGACGGTTGAGATGTCCTCGCGCTCCACCGCGGTGGGCGGGACGCGGATGCCCAGCTCGTCCTCCAGGCTGACGAGGAGCTGTGTCATGCCGAGGGAGTCGAGCAGCCCGGCCTCGAACAGGTCCACGTCACGCTCGGAGTCGATCGCGTCAGTGCCGCACACCTCGACGAGAAGGCGCAGGACCTCCTGCTCCTGGGCCTCGTCCATGTCACTCCCTTGTCCATCGATGCCACGCCTGGAAGGAACTTTAGCCGGGCTAGGGGTGCGACCCGACAGCCGAGCGCCCTAGATCGGCAGGATGTGCCCCGAGAACAGCAGGAACCCGAACACGACGAGCTGGAACGTCACGGCGATGGCCACGACGCGGTACGCGAGATGGTGCCGGTACGCGTACAGCCGGCTCTTCTTCTCGTACACGTCGTTCCCGACGAGAAGGAGCCCGTGGTACAGCCCGTACAGCAGGAAGTGCAGCTGGAAGCCGTGCCAGGCCCCCATCAGCAGCATGTTGAGTGCGAGCGCCACCCGGCCGGCGGCGACGCGTCGGCCCTTGAACAGCGGCATCCGCATGAAGAACATGGCCATCCGCGTGTACAGGTAGTCGCGCAACCAGAACGACAGCGTGATGTGCCAGCGGGTCCAGAAGTCCTTGATGGACTCCGAGGCGAACGGCAGCCGGAAGTTGGGTGGGGTGCGGATGCCGAAGATGTACGAGGTGCCGACGGCCATCGCGGAGTAGCCCGCGAAGTCGAAGAACAGCCGTCCGGTGTAGAGGTACATGTACGCCAACGTCTGCGGCCAGCCCACCGCCCAGTCGAGCTGGGTCGTGAACCACGCCGCCAGGACGAACTTGTACACCGCTCCCAGGAGCAGCATGCCGAGGCCTCGGCCCAGCAGGTACACGTACTCGTCGCGCGTCCACACCCTGTCCGCGTCCTGCTCGAAGCGACGGAACCGGTCGATGGGGCCGCTCGCGAGCGTCGGGAAGAACAGGATGAAGAACGTCAGGTCGCCCAGCGGGAGCGCCGTGATGAGCCCGTCCGTGGTCTCGAGGACGACCTGGATGGCACGGAACGACAGGTACGAGACGCCGAGGAACCCGATGCTCAGCGTGGGGAACAGGTTGGCGGCCTTCACCACCACGAGCGGCGCCGTGGCAGCGGCCGCGGCCAGCCGCGCGATCCAGGGGTCGACGTGCTCGTGCCCCAGCCGGAAGCGCAGCCAGAGCTTGATGAGCGTCAGCTCGAAGACGAGGAACCCGACGAGCCACAGCCACTGGCCCGAGGTCCACCCGATGAGCAGGACCACCATGACGACGGTCGCGACCCGGGTGTACGGACGCAGGGGCTTCTCGAGCAGCCCGATCAGGATGGCCGGAAGGCTGACCAGCGTGAGGATGTAGAACCAGTACAGCGACCCGTACTCCTCGATCATGGGCTGCCCGTCAGCAGGGCTCGTCGGTCCGCCTTGCCGTTGGGGGTCATCGGGATCCGGTCCACCACTGTGAGCAGCTTCGGCACCATGTACTCCGGCACGTACGCACGGAGCTCGCGCTTGAGACCGGTCGCGACGGCGAGGGGGCTGCCGTCCGGCACGTGGTCGAGCTGCACGAAGCCGTGGAGATGCGTGACGACGCCGTCCTCCCCCCGGACCGCCAGCACCGCGGCCTGCTGAACGCCCGTGACACGGCGCAGGTTCGTCTCGATGTCCTCGAGCTCGATCCGGTAGCCGTGGAGCTTCACCTGGCCGTCGAGGCGCCCTCCGAAGTACAGCATCCCGTCAGGGGTGAGCCGCCCGAGGTCTCCGGTCCGGTAGGCCGGCGTCGGGACGCCGTCGACGTCCACGACCGTGAACGCGGCCTCCGTGAGGTCCGGGCGGTGGAGGTACCCGACCGACACGGTGTTGCCCGCGATGACGATCTCGCCGGGCTCGCCGGGGGGCAGTGGGGTGCCCGCCTCGTCGCGGATGAGGATCGTCGTCCCGGGCTTGGCCCGTCCCACGGGTAACGCCGTACCGTCGAGGTGCTCCGGACCGATCGTCACGCTCGTGACGGCGACCGTGGACTCCGTCGGTCCGTACGTGTTGACCACCTTCGCGTCGGGGAACCGCTGCAGCAGCGCTCGAGCCGTCGCCGGGGAGAGGGTCTCGCCGCAGAACAGGAAGACCCGAAGCCGCGGCAGCAGGGTCGCGTCGAACGCCCGGTCGGCCAGGCACAGGTCGGCGAACGACGGGGTGCTGACCCACACCGAGACGCCGCTGCCGCCGAGCTCCTCGTGGCGCCGGCGGGCGTGTCCCGCGGAGGCGGCGTCGAGCGAGTGGAGCGTCGCGCCCGACGTCAGCGCGCAGTACAGGTCCATCACGGACAGGTCGAACGAGAAGGGTGCCTGGTTGAGCCAGACCGGCGTCCCCTCGATGCCGGCGTCGTTCGTCAGCCCGGTCGCCCAGTCGACGAAGTGGGCCAGAGCCGACCCGGTGATCTGGACGCCCTTCGGCCGCCCTGTGCTGCCCGAGGTGTAGACGACGTAGTACGGCTCGTCCGGCGCCACCTCCCTCGGCGTGCCCGTCGGGCCGGACGGCACCACACCGTCCGCCAGACCCGCGGCGTCGAGGACAGTCATCCCCGGGTGGCTCACACCCTCCGGCAGCGGGCGCACCGCCAGGACCAGCCGCGCGCCGGACTCCTCGACCACGCTGGCTATGCGGTCGGCCGGCCACGAGAGGTCGACCGGCACGTACGGATGGCCCGCACGGACGGCCCCGAGGAACGCGACGAGCATCGACGACTCCTTGTGGCCGTACACGACGACCGGGCTTCCGTCGTCGCGGAGCTCCCCGGCGATGCGTGCGGCGAGAGCGGTCGCGCCCGACCAGAGCTGTGCGTACGAGAGGCGCTCGCCGCGGTACGCATGGGCGACCGCAGCACCGTCGCGCGTCGCCGCCGCCCGGATCCGTTCGATGACATCCACGTCGCGTACCGCTCCCTTCTCGCGGCTGATGGTACCGAGCGTGGCACAGGCGGCGCTCCGGCTACGTTGACCGCATGCCCTTCGAGTGGAACGCCCGGATGTACGACGCCCTGCCGCTCCCCCACGTGGCCTGGGGGAGGCGCGTGCTGGACCGCATGCGGCTCACCGGCAACGAGCGGGTGCTCGACGCCGGGTGCGGGACCGGGCGGGACGCCGCCGCCCTTCTGGACCGGATGCCCGGCGTCGACCTCGTGGGCGTCGATGCGTCGGCGCAGATGATCGACGCTGCGCGCGAGAGGCTCGCCGACAGGGCCACGTTCATCGTCGCCGACCTCACGCAGCCGCTCCCGATCGAGCCCGTCGACGCCGTGATGAGCGTCGCCGCGTTCCACTGGGTCACCGACCACGACCTGCTGTTCGACAACCTGGCCGCCTCCGTACGGCCCGGCGGCCGGCTCACCTCGGACTGCGGCGGCGAGGGGCAGCTCGCCGTGCTGGACGAGGCGCTGGTCCACGTCACCGGGAAGCCCAAGCAGTACATCCGGTTCGCCGGTGTCGCCGACACCGAGGCGTCGCTGCGCGGGGCGGGGTGGGAGGTGGAGTCGGTTCTGCTCCGGCCCGACCCGTTGCGCATCGACGACCCGGACCTTCTCGAGACGTACCTGGCCACCGTCTGCCTCGGTGCCTATCTCGACGACCTGCCCGCGGACGAGCATCAGGGGTTCGTCAGGGCGGTACGGGAGGCCATGCCGGCGCCGGTGGTCGACTACGTGCGGCTGGAGATCGACGCCGTCCGGCGGTGATCCCTCGTCGGGCCTCCTTCCTCGTGGAATTCGTACCCGATGATTCTTGAGTTGCTCCGCTTACCGAGTAATCATGTAATCATGAACATCTCAGAGTGGTTCGCGGGGCGCTTGCCCGAGTGGTTCACAGGGTCGCCGGAGATCACGGTCGACCGCGAGGAGATCCTCGTCGTGGGGCGGCTGCGCGTCCCTGACCCGGATGACGGCAGCGCAGGCAGTGACTCGGCCGCCGAAGGTCGCATCGCACGGTGGCGGGAGGAGACCCGCCGGGACCGGATGAAGATCGCCGACGAGGCTGAGGCGCGCTTCGGCCGGAAGGTCGCGTGGGGAGCGGAGTACGGGGAGATCCGCGTGATCTTCACGCAGCTCTCCATCCCGGTCATGACCCGTCTGCGCCAGCCCGAGCGGCGCGTGCTCGACACGCTGGTGGCAGCAGGCGTCGCACGGTCACGGTCCGACGCCCTCGCCTGGTGCGTACGGCTGGTGGGCAGCAACGAGGAGGCCTGGATCGCCTCGCTGCGTGAGGCTCTCGGCGCTGTCGACGAGGCGAGGAAGGCGGGCCCGACGGCCTGAGGACGGCAGTCTCGGGTGCGGGGGACGGGTTTCGGCCGTCTGGTTCAGAGCAAGGGGCCGATAGGGGTCCCCGGGGCGATCCGGACGGCCGAAACCCTCTGCTACGAGCGGCGCCCGGTCCAGGACGGAAACGCTCTGCTACGAGCGGCGCGCTCGGTCCAGGCCGGCGCGGAGGTCGGCCACCAGGTCGTCGATCTCCTCGATCCCGACGGCGACGCGGAGCATGCCGTCGGAGATGCCGGCCGCAGCCTGGACCTCGGGAGGCATGGCCGCGTGGGTCATGCTGGCCGGGTGGCAGATGAGGCTCTCGACGCCACCGAGTGACTCGGCCAGCGAGAAGCAGGACAGGCCGGTGAGACAGCGCCGGGCAGCGGCCAGGTCGGCCAGCTCGAACGAGAGCATGCCGCCGAAGCCGTCCTGCTGCCGGCGGGCGAGGTCGTGGCCAGGGTCGTCCGACAAGCCCGGGTAGTGGGTTGCCGTCACCGCGGGGTGCTGGGCGAGCAGCTCCGCGAGCGCCTGCGCGTTCTCGCAGTGGGCCTTCATCCGCACACCGAGGGTGCGCAGGCCACGCAGCGTCAGGTACGCGTCGAGCGCGCCCCCCGGCGTACCCAGGCAGTTCGCCCACCACCGCAGCTCCTGCACGATCTCAGGGGTCGCGCCCAGCACGGCTCCCCCCACCACGTCCGAGTGGCCGTTGAGGAACTTGGTGGTCGAGTGCACGACGATGTCGGCGCCCAGCTCGATGGGGCGCTGGAGCGCCGGCGAGAGGAACGTGTTGTCCACGGCGACCACGGCGCCCGCGGCGTGTGCCGCGTCGATGACTCGTGGCAGGTCGGTGATCCGCAGCAACGGGTTCGACGGGGACTCGAGCAGGACCAGCGCGGGCTGGCGCGCCCACAGGGCAGCCATCGCGGTCGCGTCGGTGAAGTCGACGGCGACGAGCTCGAACTGTCCCTTGCCGGCAAGGGCGGTGAACAGCCGCCACGTACCGCCGTAGCAGTCGTGCGGGATGGCGACGAGCGAGCCTGCCGGAGCGAAGGCGGCGGCGAGGGTGGTGAGCGCCGACATGCCGGACGAGGTGATCTCGCCGCCGGCGGCCCCTTCGAGGTCGGCGATCGCGTCGGAGAGCACCGAACGCGTCGGGTTGGACGAGCGGCTGTACTCGTGACCCGGCGACTCCCCCAGCCTCGGCCAGGCGAACGTCGTCGACAGGTAGACGGGCGGTACGACCGCGTGGTGCTGCTGGTCCCACGCGAGACCGGCCCTGGTCGCCCGGGTGATCCGGGTCCTCCTGTCCGCCATCGCGCTCCTCCGTGTGTCGTGGCCTGAAGGCTAACGGCGCAGGCCGTGGCGGCCCGGACCATCCCGAGCCGTGGCACGTGATGGGTGCAGACCCTCGCCAGAGGCGTGCGGAATGCGTATCGTCCAGGAGATGAAGATCTCCGATGTACTCCGGTCGAAGGGGTCCGCGGTCATCACCGTGGCTCCCCACGAGACCGTCGCTAGCCTGCTCGACCTCCTGGCCCAGCACAACATCGGCGCGGTCGTCGTCAGCTCCGACGGCGTTGCGGTGGACGGGATCGTCAGCGAGCGCGACGTGGTGCGGCAGCTCCAGGCACGCGGGGGGGCCCTCCTGGACGCGCCCGTGTCGTCGATCATGACGGCCAAGGTCCTCTCGTGCTCCCCCGATGACGACCTCACCGACATCGCGGCTCTGATGACGCAGAACCGCTTCCGGCACCTGCCCGTCGTCGTCGACTCGCGCTTGGCCGCGATCGTGAGCATCGGCGACATCGTCAAGGCTCGGATGGACCAGCTCGCGAGCGAGCGCGACCTCTACGAGGCCTACATCAGCCAGTAGCCGGTCGTCGTCACTGCGCCTGCACGCCGGTGACGAGAGGCGGCAGGGTCGACCAGGGGAAGTTGATCCACTTGTCCGTACGGCGCCAGACGTAGTCGCACGCCACGATGCTGTGGGGCTTCTCGTAGATGACGGCTGTACGGATCTCCTGCACGTGGGGCGCGCAGAAGTTGCGCACGAGCGCCAGCGTGCCGCCGGTGTCGGCGACGTCGTCGACGACGAGGACCTTCTTCTCCGACAGGTCGATCTGACGCGGTACGGGCGGCAGCATGACCGGCATCGGCAGCCTCGCCTCCACGTCGGTGTAGAACTCCACGTTCATCACGTGCAGGTTCTTGATGCCGAGCGCGTACGCGACCGCACCGGCAGCGAACAGGCCACCGCGCGCGATGGAGAGGATGAGGTCGGCCTGGAAGCGGGAGTCCGCCACCATCTGCGCGAGCTCCCGGCTCGCCGATCCGAAGGTCTCCCACGTGAGGACCTCTCGCACATCCGAGTCAGCCATGGCGGCATCCTGCCAGACGCCCCCCTGCTCACCGCGGGCCAGGGCCGGTGCCCGCCACGACTCGGAGAAGTCCGGATCGACAGCGGGCACCCCGGTGTTCACACCCCGGTGTTCACACCCCGGTGGTCACTCCCCGGTGTTCATTCGCCCGCGGCGTGGATCGCGTCGCGGGTGCGGTCGATGAGCGAGGCGATGGGCCCGATCGTCCACTGAGCAGCCGTGGAACCTGCCGTCGAGGGATGGGGACGGGTTGGGGCCACCGACTCGGCAGCCTTCAGGCGTGATCCCATCTTCAGCCGCTGCTCCTCGTCACACTGGGCCAGCACCGCGGGGAACTCCTGGGTCTCCTCCGCCTCGGCGTGGTCCGTGACAGCCTTCTGGAACTGCAGGAACTGTGTGGCGAAGTCGGCGGAGTCGACATCGAGGTCCTCCAGCTCGGCCAGAACCTTGTTGGCCTCCTTCTCCTCGGCGTTGCGCGCATCCGTGACGGCCTCGCCGGCCACGTCCGACGAGACCGGTCGCAGGACCATCTCCTCAGCGGTCTCGTGCACCGCGAGCAGCGCCCGCAGCTCGTCGAAGGCTCCCCGCCTGTTCTCGCCGTGTGCGGAGAGGACCTCCTCGAACAGGTCCTGGATCCGGGCGTGCTGCTGCAAGAGCACCGCGATGACGTCGCCCTCGTTCAGCTGTGCGGCCTTGCGCCGATCCTCGTCTGCATCACCCATGCTGTCCTCCTTCCTCCTTCAGTGGTCGCTGTGCTGGGGTGGTGTCCGCTTGCGCGCCTGAGGCTCCGGCGGCTCCTCGCTGGCGCGGCCCACCTCTTCCGGGTCTTTGACCCGTCTTTCGGGTCTTTAACCCGTCGCCGCGGGGCTCAAACACGACCGACCCCTGGTTGCCCTCGTCACCCTCGTACAGCCCCCTCGGGCCCTCTCCGAGGAGCGGACCGGGTTCCGAGGCTGCCATCACGTCTGAGAGCATGGGCGCCGTCGCGCGCGTCGCCCGAGGTGAGAGCTGGCCATGGCAACTGACCGTTCACGCCCCACCCTGCTGTGGCGGCTGCTCCCCGTCGCTGCGGTCCTGCTGTTCGCGACGGTCCTCCGGGCTCCCCTGACCGTGGTGCCGCCGATGCTCGGCCTGATCAGAGCCGACCTCGGGCTCGACGCTGCGACGGCCGGGCTCCTCACGAGCATCCCGGTGCTCTGCTTCGGGCTCCTCACCCCGGTCGCGTCGCGGCTGCTGTCCCGCGTCGGCATCAACCTCGGTGCCGTGTACTGCGCCGCCGGCATCATCGTCGCGACGGTGATCCGGTCCCTGGGCGGTACGGGATGGGCGTTCGCCGGGACGGTCCTGCTCGGCATCACGCTCGCGATCGGCAACCTCGCCGTCCCCATGCTCATCGGCCGACAGTTCCGGCACCGAGCCGAGCTCCTCACGGGTGCGTACGCGCTCACCACGAACATCGTCGTGACGGCCACGACTGCCCTGGCCGTACCCGTCGCGCTGGTCGTGGGCTGGCGCGCGACCGCCGCGTCGACGGGTGTCGTCCTCGGGCTCGTGGTGCTGGCGGTCTGGGTGGCTGTGTACTCGCCGGGCGAGCCCGGTGCCCGCCCGTGGATCCGGCGCCGCGCCGGCCATCCGGACCTCTCCGCCCCCACGGCTACCACGGAGCACCGGTCGAGCCCCACCCGGAGGCGGCTGACGGTACTGGTCAGCGCGGCGTTCGCATGCCACACGTTCGCGTACTACGTCGTGACCTCCTGGCTGCCCTCGGCGCTCGCCGAGCTGGAGCACATGACGCCCTCCGCCGCCGGTGCGGGCGCAAGCGTCTTCCAGGCGGCGGGCGTGGCGGGACCCATCCTCGTGCCGTTCCTCGCCGCCGTCCGCTGGCCCAGCCGACGCATCATCGTCCTCATGGGCCTCGCCTGGATCCTCATGCCCGCCGGCATGCTCGTCGCGCCCTCCTCGTGGGTGCTGTGGTCCCTGTTCGGCGGGCTGGCGCAGGCGGGCTTCTTCACGGCGGTCATGTCCGTCGTCATCCGCCAGTCCCGCAGCGTCGACGAGAACCGCCGCACGACGACGGTCATGCAGACGGTCGGCTACTCCGTGGCCGCGCTCGGGCCGTTCGTCACCGGGTGGATCCACCAGCGCGTGTCCGGCTGGACCGTACCCTTCGCGACGGTGCTGGCCGTCACGGTCGTCATGCTCGTGGCGGCTGTCCTCGCCGTACGCCCCACGTCGAGGGCCGAAGCCGACTCGGTAGCGTGAGCCGCATGCCGCCTCGCCTCGTCGCCACCGACCTCGACGGGACGCTCGTGGGCAGCGACGGCCGGGTGAGCCCGCGTACGGCCCAGGCCCTCGCCGCCGTCGACCGCCTGGGCGTCCCGGTCGTCTTCGTCACGGCGCGACCGTTGCGCTGGATGGGCGACATCTGGCCGTACGTGGGGCGCCACAGCCTGGGCATCGTCTCGAACGGGGCGATCCTGTACGACGCGGGGGCGGGCGAGGTCGTCGACATCGCCGGCATCGACCCCGCTGTCGGCATCCCGCTGCTCGCCGACCTGGCGGCGGCGCTGCCGCGGGCGGGGCTCGGGCTCGAGTACGCGTCGGGCCTCCACCGGACGGTGCTGTACGAGTCGGACGAGCACCCCGACCCGAGCACGGTCAGCGACCTGAGTGGACCCTGGCTCGGCCCGGTCGCGAAGATGCTCGTCAAGGACTACTCGGTCCCGCCGGAGGAGCTCCGCGACCTGACCGCGCGCATCGTCGGCGAGCGGGCAACGCCGACCTGGTCCGTACCGGGCCTGGTGGAGATCAGCGCCGCAGGTGTCACCAAGGGCTGGCGGCTGAGGCAGGTGTGCGCGTCGTTGGGCGTGGCCCCGGCCGACGTCGTCGCGTTCGGCGACATGCCGAACGACCTGGACATGCTGGGCTGGGCGGGCACGTCGTACGCGATGGCCAACGGCCACGAGTCCGTACGTGCCGCTGCCACCCACGTGGCCCCCCGCAACGACGAGGACGGCGTCGCCGTGGTCCTCGAGCAGCTGTACGGGCTGTAGCGGCAGGCAGCCGCCGTGCCGGGGCCGGGTCCGCGGGCCGGGTGACGGTTCACCATGTTAAGTGGGCGAGTGGGACCTTCTCATGGCAGATCTGCCATGAGAAGGTACGGTTCACCTACTTAACATGGTGAACCGACCACTAGCTGGAACCCGCAGGGGTCAGTACCCCAACGCCCTCACGTGGGCCATGGAGTCGGCCAGGCAGTCGTACACATCCCGCCCGTACAGCTCGTCCTGCTCGACGAGCAGGTGTTCGGCGCCCGACTCGATGGCGGTCGGGATGATCCCCGCGAAGTCGAGGGTCCCGGCGCCGACCTCTGCGAACTGTACGAGACCGGCGAACTGTCGGCTGAAGCCCTCCCGGTCACCCGACGCGAGCAGGTCGAGGGCCGAGGCCGGCAGCGTACCGATCCGGTAGTCCTTGAGGTGGACGAGCTCGACCTGTCCGGCGAAGTCGCGCAGGACGTCCACGGGGTTCTTGCCGCCACGCTGCACCCAGTGCACGTCGATCTCGAAGTGGAGGCTGGGGCTGAGCCGGCGGACGATGTCGAACAGGGTCTCTCCCTCGTAGCGGGAGAAGTCGACGTGGTGGTTGTGGTACGCCAGCTGGATCCCCTCGGCCCGCAGCCTCAGCGACGCGTCCTCGCACTGCCGCGCGAAGTCCTCCACGGCGGCCTTCGAGACCATGGCCGGGACGGGCATCATGCCGATCCGGAGGTACGAGCAGTCGAGGCGGTGGCAGTCGTCGACCACCTTCTCGAAGTCGGTGTCCAGCGCGTCGCCCGTGGCCGTCGGCCCCTTCTCCAGGGCCACGGACAGGGCCGCGACCTGGACGCCGAGGTCCTTTCGCCCCTTCTCGAGGGCCGCGACGTTCGCCTCGTTCGTGGGCACTTGCGAGACCTCGACCGAGGTGTAGCCGAGCGCCGCGATCCGGTCGAGGACGGCCGGCATCCCGTCCGCTGCGACCTTGTCGCGGACCATCATCATCTGTACGCCGACACTGGGCATGACCGACTCCTCGTTCGTCCTGGGCTTGGACCCAGCCTGCTCCGGTCGCCGGTCTCCGCGCCAACGTTGCCAAGCCTTGACCCTTGCCAAACGCGTCTGCCTCCATTCAGTGGCAGATAACGGCCCGCCGGTGCGCAGAGCGACCAGAGGTAGCCTCTCTGCCACTCAATGGATGCGCGATCCTCAGCCGACGTCGAACAGGTGGCCGGCGTCCGCGGCGAACGCCGCGAGGATCTGGGTCGACGCCTCCAGCGCGGACAGCTCGCCCGAGCCGACCTGCTGCTCCACGGCCTTGCGGATCCCCCGTACAGCCGGGGACTTGTGGAGCGCATCCTCGAGCTCACCGGCCACGAGCGCCCACAGCCACTCGAGCTGCTGGGCGTTGCGGCGGGCCTCGAGCCCTGCGTGCGCCTCGACGTACTCGCGGTGCTCCAGCACCGCGTGCCACAGGGTGTCGAGCCCGTCGCCGGTGTACGAGCTCGACGTGAGCACGGGTGGCCGCCGGGCGTGCGGGTCCGAGCTGATGAGCTTCATCGCCGTCGAGAGGTCACGCGCTGCGACCCGCGCCGGGCCGACCCCGTCCCCGTCCGCCTTGTTGACGGTGATGACGTCGGCCAGCTCGAGGATCCCGCGCTTGATGCCCTGGAGCTGGTCGCCGGCGCGGGCCAGCGTCACGAGGAGGAACGTGTCGACCATCCCCGCCACGGCGACCTCGGACTGGCCGACGCCCACTGTCTCGACGATCACGACGTCGTACCCGGCCGCCTCGACCACGAGCATCGACTCGCGGGTGGCCCGTGCCACCCCGCCCAGGTGGCCGCCGCTCGGGGACGGCCGGATGAAGGCGTGGTCGCTGACGGCGAGGGCAGCCATGCGGGTCCGGTCACCGAGGATGGACCCGCCGGTACGGGTGCTCGACGGGTCGACCGCGAGTACGGCGACCTTGTGACCGGCCTCGATGAGCTTCACACCGAGCGCGTCGATGAGTGTCGACTTGCCGGCGCCGGGCACGCCCGTGACTCCTACCCGCACGGCCTTGCCGCTGTGCGTGCGCAGCTCGCGCAACAGCTCCCGCGACCTCTGGTGGTCGTCGGGCCGGCTGGACTCCACGAGTGTGATGGCGCGGGCCAGCAAGCGCCGGTCCCCGCCCAGGACACCCTCGACGAGGCTGGCCAGATCCGCGGCCACTAGCTCAGGGCCGCCGTCATCTTCTCGATGAGGCCGATCGCCGCCTCGGGGATGACGGTGCCGGG
>JACRAA010000167.1 GCA_016213595.1 Actinomycetota bacterium
GACCGCCGAGGCCCGGTGTCGCCGCGTTGAAGAGCTCGTAGCCGGCCCCGCCCACGAAGTTCCAGCCGACGAAGATGATGCCGGTCGCTACGCCCAGTACGGCCGCGACGACGATGTCGACGACCCTCCAACGGTACGAACGGGTGGTTGTTGCTGTCGATGTTGCCATGTGCCTGTCACCTCTCGGTTCGGGCACGGGTCGACGCCGACGGTCGGCGTCTCGAGATGCCTCCCTGCGCTGGCATGACCCAGATCAGGTTCGACGGTCGAAGGTCGCGAACCTTCCTCTCAGCCCGGCGTCTCCGGACTCCCGTGTTCGCCGCCGATTATACGACGGCGAGCGACCAGCGCCCACCTCTGCGTCTTCCCCTGCACGCCATCGGCTACACGCCTTCCCTACAGCGTGACCGGGTCCTTGCCGTGGAGGAGTCCTTCCGCCTCGAGAGTGGCCAGGCACCGGTCCGCCTGGCCCGGGTCCGACCAGCTCTGGACGAGGACGGACCGTGGGAGAGGAGCGTCCGCATCCCGCAGCGCCTGCAGCAACGCCCCGCGGCACTGCCGGTCGGTACCGTTCCAGCCTGCCGAGGGCCGTACGGACTGGGCCGCTGCGGGACGACCCGCCGCGTTCCAGACGCAGAGGTCCGCGACCGGGCAGGCACCGCAGCGCGGAGAACGGGACGTACAGACGAGGGCCCCGAGCTCCATGGAGGCGACCGCCCACCCGGGGGCGTCGGAACCGGACGGCAGGTACGACTCCGCGAGGCGACGTGACCGGGCCGAGGGCCGCAGCTCCGCCACCCCGGCGTCGATCCTCGAGACGACCCTCCGTACGTTCGTGTCGACCACGACGTGCCGCGCTCCGAACGCGAAGCTGGCGACGGCGGCTGCGGTGTAGTCGCCGAGCCCTGGGAGGGCGAGGAGCTCCTCGTACGTACGGGGCACGTCACCGCCGTGTCGCTCCACGATGGCTACTGCAGCCTGGTGCAGGCGCAGGGCCCGGCGCGGGTAGCCGAGACGCCCCCAGGCAGCGACTGCCGCTGCCGACGGCTCGGCCGCCAGGGCCGCCGGCGTCGGCCACCGCTCCAGCCACGCCGTCCAAGGCCCTAGGACTCGGGCCACCGGCGTCTGCTGCAGCATCACCTCGGAGACGAGGATCGCCCAGGGCGATACATCCGGCTGCCGCCACGGAAGGTCCCGCGCCGCCGACTCGTACCACGCGAGCACCCGGCGCACGACCGTGTCCTGACGCTCGCCCACGCCGCACACTGTAGGCCGCGGCGGTACGGTCGGAGCGTGACGGACGTCCAGGGCGGCACAGCAAAGAGCCACGGCCTGCGCGACTACGTGGCCTGGCACGACGCGTACGCCGACCCGTCCTCGAGCCTGTCCGCCCGCCTTCGGCAGGTTCAGGCGCAGATCTCCGCGTGGCTCGACCGCACGCCCGGCAAGGTCCGGGTCCTCAGCTCCTGCGCGGGCCAGGGGCACGACATCCTCGGCGTCCTCGAGCGCCGGGAGGACGACCGGGCACGTGTGACGGGAGCACTGGTCGAGCTCGACCCGACGAACGCCGCCGTTGCCCGGGACTGGGTCGCACGGCTCGGGGTGGAGTTCCAGGTCGTGGAGGCCGATGCTGGGACGACAAGCACGTATGCCGGTCTCGTGCCCGCTGACCTCGTCCTCCTCAGCGGCATCATGGGCAACATCTCCCCGGCCGACATCGAACGCCTGGTCCACACCTCGCGGCAGCTCTGTTCGCCGGGCGCGACGGTCCTGTGGACGCGTGGCGCCCAGGATCCCGACCTCGGCCCGGACATCCGGCGCTGGTTCGCCCAGACGGGGTTCGCCGAGGTTGCTTGTGACGAGTGGATCGAGGGTACGGGCATGCGGGTGGGCGTCGAGCGGCTGGAGGCGGATCCTGAGCGGCTCGTCCTCGGACAGCCCATCTTCACGTTCACCCGCTGACTCCCGTGACGCCTGGGTTATGCACGGTCATTCCGCTGTCCGTCCGGCTCACTCCCGTGACCGCGTGGCTATGAGGCGTCTGTCGCTCCCTGATAACCGCTGAGTCACGGGACTCGCCCTCGGGACTCCTCCCACGCCCGTTCATAACCTCGTCATCTCGGGACTCGAGCGTCAGTGGTAGGAGCGAGCCGGCGGCATGCTCGTTCGCGGGCGACAGCTCCAGCGCGTTGACACGTGAGAGCGCGGTTCGTACGGTCTCGAGAGTGCCCACCACGCCGACGCCCTGTCCGGTTCCCGGCGCCGAGCTGCGTCGGCTCACGCCCGCGGACGCGGGGCACGTCACGCTTCTGCAGCGTGGCTGCTGGGTCGAGGAGGCCATCGTCAACGGCACCCTGGAGATCCCGGCGCTCACGGAGAGCCTCGAGGAGGTGGCAGCCTGGCTCGACGCCACGGATGCTCTCGGGCTCTGGCTGGCCGGGCGGCTGGTCGGCATGATCCGGGGCAGTCGCGCCGGCGACACCTGGGAGATCGGCCGCATCGCGGTCGTCCCCGATCTTCGCGGCCACCACCTGGGGTGGTGGCTCATGGAGCAGACCGAGTCGCGCGCCCACGCCGACTGCATCCGTTACGAGCTGTTCACCGGCGCCAAGAGCGTGCGCAACATCAGCCTGTACGAGCGGTGCGGGTACCGCCGGATGTCCATGGTGCGCCCGGGGCTCGTCCACCTGGACAAGGTGGTCACGCGCTGACGCGGATGGACTCCAGGAGCCGGCGGTGGAAGAGCGTCTCGCCCGTGAGCTCCGGGTGGAAGGCGATGCCGGTGATCGCCCCTTGAGTCACGGCCACCAGCCGGTCGTGCAGCCGGGCCACCGGCGTGACGGACGGTCCGTACGAGACGACCTCGGGCGCCCGGATGAAGGCGACCTGCGCAGGTCCCCACACGGTCTCGACGCAGGTCTCCGCCGAGTCCACCTGCCGGCCGAACGCGTTCCGTCGGACGGTGACGTCGAGCACCCCGAAGCTCTCCTGGCCGGGCGCGGGGTCCTCGATCGCGGCCGCGAGCTGGTTGAGCCCCGCGCTCGTCCCGTGCGTCGGCTGGGCTGCCGCGACGGCGTCGCGCAACGGCTCGCCCAGGCCGAACAGCTTCAGCAGCCGGTCGATCGTCGAGGACTCACCGCCCGGGAGCACGACTGCGTCGACCCGCAGCCCGTCAGGGCCGACGAGCTCTTCCGGACGGCGCAGGGGCACCGGGGAGGCGCCGAGCGAGGCGAGGAGTTCGATGTGCTCCCGCACCCCGCCCTGCAGGGCGACCACGCCGACGCGTGGGGCGCTCACCACCCGCGGTCGGCCAGCCGGTGGGGGGCCGGTACGTCCGCGACGGAGATGCCCACCATGGCCTCGCCCAGCCCACGCGACGCGTCCGTGATGACCTGGGGGTCGGAGAACAGCGCCGTGGCCTTGACGATCGCCGCCGCCCGCTTCGCCGGGTCGCCCGACTTGAAGATCCCCGAGCCGACGAAGACGCCGTCGGCGCCGAGCTGCATCATCATGGCGGCGTCAGCGGGAGTGGCGATGCCGCCGGCCACGAACAGCACGACGGGGAGAGAGCCGCGCTCCGCGACCTCCCGCACGAGCTGGTACGGCGCCTGGAGCTCCTTGGCCGCCACGTACAGCTCGGCCGGATCCGTGGCGAGCGTCGCGACGAGCCGGGCGATCTCACGCTTGATGGTCCGGATGTGGCGGGTGGCCTCGGAGACGTCGCCCGTACCGGCCTCGCCCTTCGAGCGGATCATCGCCGCGCCCTCCGTGATGCGGCGCAGGGCCTCACCGAGGTTGGTGGCACCGCACACGAAGGGCACGGTGAAGGCGTGCTTGTCGATGTGGTTGGCGTAGTCGGCGGGGGAGAGGACCTCGGACTCGTCGATGTAGTCGACGCCGAGCTGCTGGAGGACCTGCGCCTCGACGAAGTGGCCGATGCGCGCCTTCGCCATGACCGGGATCGACACCGCGGCCGTGATCTCGTCGATGAGGTCCGGGTCGCTCATTCGCGCGACACCGCCTTGGGCACGGATGTCGGCCGGTACGCGCTCCAGGGCCATCACGGCGATCGCGCCGGCGTCCTCGGCGATCCGTGCCTGCTCGGCGGTCACCACGTCCATGATCACCCCGCCCTTGAGCATGTCCGCGAGGCCGCGCTTCACCAGCGGGGTTCCAGTCTCAGTGACAGCGGTCGGGTGAGTGGCAGCAGTCGTCGTCAGGTCAGTGGTCGTCAGGTCAGTCATAGTCACGTGAATGATCCAACCAGCCATAATGGTTCATCACCAGGGCCGGAATGGCCGACTCTCGATGGACCAATAGGGGCCTGTTGCGGCCCTGGGGATGCGGGGGCCGCTCGCAGTGGACCGCTGCTGGCCGCCTATCAGTCCTTGATCTCGAAGGAGGTGTGCCGGCCCGGTTCGACGTCGCGAACGTCGACCCGCTCCACGAGGGCGGAGCGTGGACCCTGCCGGCACCACTCGACGAAGCGGTCCACGTTCGCAGCGTGGCCTTCTGCATGCGCCCGGACCGTCCCGTCCGGCTCGTTGCGGACCCAGCCCGTGACGCCCAGCCGCTCGGCCTCCTCGCTCGCCCGCCACCGGAACGCCACGCCCTGGACCACCCCGCTGACGACGATCTCCACTGCGCGGTCCATCGTCACATCCTGCTCCTCCGCCGGGTGGCCGGAGAAGACGCATAATGGTCCATGGCCAGACCCCAGTGACGGGCGCGTTCATGGTCCATTGATCTGGATAGTCAAGGAGTGCCGATGCGCACGGCAGGTGACGTTACGCTTCCGCTGGTCATCGACCGGGCCGACCCTCGCCCCCTGCCACGACAGCTGGCCGACGAGGTGCGACGCGTGATCGGCGAAGGCCTCGTCTCGCCGGGTGAACTGGTGCCTGCGAGCCGTACGGTGGCGGCCCGTCTCGGCGTCAGCCGCGGCACTGTCGTGGCGGCGTACGACCAGCTCCTCGCGGAGGGTTACCTCGTGGGCCGCGTCGGCCACGGCACAGTCGTCAACCCCGACCTGCGGGACGTGCACCCCCCGGCTGTACGGATGGGCGTCCCACGGCGAGCCCCGACCCCAGCCGGCAGCGCGCTCATCGACCTCCGGCCGGGCCAACCGTGGACCTCCGACGTGGTGAACGCCGCCTGGCGTACGGCGTGGCGTGGAGCAGCCGCGCGTCCGCTCACAACCCTCCCCCCGGCTGGCTTGCCGGAGCTCCGGACGGAGATCGCCGACCACCTCAGGCGGATGAGGGGTGTCCGGAGACCACCTGACCAGGTCATCGTCACCGCCGGCGCCCGGGACGGCCTCGCCTTGCTCCTGGCGGCCCTCCAGCCCGGCCGTCGCGTCGGCGTCGA
>JACRAA010000171.1 GCA_016213595.1 Actinomycetota bacterium
GGCTCGCCGTCACCGAGCAGTCCCCGGTCGCGCCGGGCAGCCCCTACGCACGGACGAAGCTGGTCATGGAGATGGCCCTGTCGGACGTCGCGCACGGCTCGGACCTGCGGGCGGTGGCGCTGCGCTACTTCAACCCCATCGGCGCCGACCCGACGATGCGTACGGGCCAGCAGCGCCCCCACCCGTCACACGTCCTCGGCAAGATGCTCGACGCCTGGCTCGAGGGAGGCACCTTCACGATCACCGGCTGCGACTGGGACACCCCGGACGGCACCGGCATCCGCGACTACCTCCACGTCTGGGACCTCGCGAAGGCCCACGTCGCCGCCATCGAGCGATTCGACACGGTGACCGCGTCCGAGCCGTTCCGGGTGATCAACCTCGGACGGGGCGAAGGCGTCTCCGTACGGGAGCTCGCCGAGGCCTTCCAGACGGCGACCGGCGAACCGCTCACGATCGCGGAAGGGCCGGCCCGTCCCGGCGACGTGCTCGGCGCGTACGCCGTCGTCGACACCGCCCACACGGAGCTCGGCTGGACCGCGGAGCTCACCGTCGCCGACGGCATCCGCGACGCGATCGCCTGGATCCCGAAGCGCAAGCAGCTTCTCGGCTACTGAGCGCCAAGGCTCGGTAGATCGGTCGGCGAGAGAGTCTGTACCCGTTCGCGAGAGGGTCTGTACGGGTTCCCGAGAGGGTCTGTACGGGTTCGGCCCCCCTCAGGACAGGACGTACGCCAGCACGTCGGCGACGATCTGCACCCGCCCCGGTGAGCCGTTGAACAGCTCGACGTAACCATCGTTCAACGTGGCCAGCGACATGTTGGGCACCACCGTGCTCGCTGTGAAGTTCAGGTTGGAGACGAGAGGCCGTGGCACACCTGCCGGGTAGGCCGCCAGCCAGCCGGACGCCTCTGGCTCCGCCACCGTGAGGTTGATCAGTGCGCCTCGTGGCAGCGAGGAGAGGTCGGGCGAGTCGAGGTCGACCCTACGGCTGGTGCTCGCCGGTACAGGCCCCTCGGCACCCAGGTTCAACCGTGTGTCAACGGCTCGTGTCGGCGTGACCGGGAGAACCGTGCCGGCCAGCGTGGGCGTACCCGCCGTGACGTAACCCTGGATGTCCAGGACGACGTCGAGCGCCTTCGACGTCGAGTTGAAGATCGAGATGCTGCCGTTGGCGCCGACCTTGACGATGGCCAGGTTCGGCACGGTCTGGTTCGCCACGAAGTTGACGTTGGACGCGGTCGGCCTCGTCACCCCGGCGGGCCAGGCCGTGAGGAAGCCGGCGACCTGGGGGCCGGTGACCGTGAGGTTGGCGAAGACCGCGGTGGCGTTCGTCGGCACGCCGACCCCCTGCGTGACGGACAGGGTGACGGTCCCCCAGGGACCCACGTGCCCCGTCGTACGGGTGTCCAGCACTCGGGTCGGCGTCACCGGCACCACGGCACCAGCGGCGGTGGGCGTGCCCGCGACGATGTACCCCTGGACGTCAGCCACCACGTGCACGGAGCCGGCGAGCGTCGTCTTCAGGGCGATCGCCCCGTCGGCACCGACCGGTACGAGGGAGAGGTTCGCGCACGTCGTCCCGGCGGTGAAGTTGGCGTTCGACACCCACGGCGCCGCACCACCTGACGCGTACGCCGTCAGGAACCCGCTCGTCGTCGGCTGGGTCACCGTGATGTTCACGAGCACAGCCGAAGCTCCCTGAGGGACGCCGCCCTTGCCCCACACCGGCAGCGTGATCACCGTTCCGTTCGTCGCCGGCCCCTGGAAGCCCTGCCCGATCCGCGAGTCCAGAACCCGCGAGGGTGTCAGTGCATGAATCGCGCCGGACACCTCGACCATGACCGGCTCGGACGGCAGCGTCACCGTCGTGTAGCCCGCCTTGGCCTGGGTCACGACGACCTGGACCTCCGTGCCGACCTCCTTGTCCGTGAGAGTGAGCGTGGTTCCGGTCGCGTTGTAGATCGCCAGCCCGTCCGCGTACCACTGCCAGGTCGTCGAGTCGGGCGTCGGGCTCCACGCCCCCATCGTCGCCGTCAGCGTCTGACCTGAGATGGGACTGCCTGTGATCACGGGCTGGTAACCGGCGGTGAACGCGTTCGCGGGCAGAGGTACGGCGAAGTCGAGACCGCTCACGGACGCTTGATCAGCGATAACGTCTCGCGCCTCGGCGTAGTACTGGCCAGAGCACGTGGGGGTAGATGGACCGAAGCAGATCTCGGCCTTGACCGAGTAGGTGTCCCCCCGCGAGACGACAAGGCTGTACGACCCCGTGCTGTCGGTGGTCGTCGTGATCTTTCCCAGCTGTGTGCTGACCGTCACACCCGCGAGCGGCGACGACGCGTAGGTGACCTTCCCCGTCAGCGTCGTGAGTCCTTCCCCGGCTGCCGCCGGCCTCAGGTTGGGTGTCACATCCGTGACACCGCCGCCCTCGGGAAGCTGGACCTGCGTCGCGGACGCCAGGTCCGCGGCGTCCCGCCACCACTCCGTGACGATCCCGGTCCCCGAGAACCGCACCTTCGTCGGTCCGGGAGGAACGCCCATGAAGCTGTACTGCCCCGTCACGTACTTGGACTCCACCACGCGACCGGTCTCGTTGACGAGGGTCACCTCGACACTGCCCGCGGTGGTCGACACCCACCCGGTCATGGTGGCCGCCAGGCGCGTACGGATGGTCACGTCGAGGGCGTCGGAACCGGGCCCAACCGTCACGTCGAAGAACGTCGTCGCGAAGGATGTCCAGTGCGGGCGGACGGTCAAGGTGTGCGTACCGTACGCCAGGCCGCCGATCGTGAACCCCCCAAGGGCATCCGTCTGGACCTGCTGTTCACCGGTCGACACGAGAGCGTCCAGCGGATCTCCCAGCGGACCCACCACGTGGCCCGTGACCAAGCCCTTCTTGGTCATGGTGAGAGTGAGCACCATGGGCACCCCCGTCTCGACTGTGACAGTGGCATGCCCTTCCAGCCCCAGTGCGGTCTGATAGGCCGTGATCTGGTAGGTGCCGCTGCGCAGGACGAGCTCGAAGGTTCCGTCGGCATTGACATGCGTGTAGAGCGACCGCACGGAGTTCGTCGCGTACACGATAGTGCTCGCGATGTCGGCCGGCGGGACACCTGCGGGCATCGCAATGTCACCGAGCACGTCGCCGCCATTGGTCCAGTACTGCTCGCAGGTGAGGGTGAAGTCCATCCCTGTCAGCGTCGTCCCGCTCTCCAGA
>JACRAA010000172.1 GCA_016213595.1 Actinomycetota bacterium
CGCCTCGGGCCGCTCCTCGGCCAGCTGTTCGATCTCGACGCCTCCCTCTCGGGAGCACAGAGCCAGGTAGCTGCGCTCACCCCGGTCCAGGAGCAGCGAGAAGTAGTACTCCTCGTCGATGTCCGCGCCTTCGGCCACCATCACGCGCCGGACCGTGTGGCCCTTGATGTCCATGCCCAGGATGTCGCGCGCACGCTCGATCGCCTCCTGCGGCGAGCGCGCGAGCTTGACCCCACCGGCTTTGCCCCGGCCGCCCGTCTTCACCTGTGCCTTGACCACGACGACGTCGGTACCGAGCTCCTCCGCGATCGCTCCCGCGGCGTACGGACTGGTCGCCGTTCTTGCACGCAGCACCGGGACGCCGTGCGTCTCGAACACGTCCCTGGCCTGGAACTCGTACAGGTCCACGTCGGATCCCCCTCGTCGGGTGTCGGTGAAAGCGAGACTAGTGTGCCGCACGAGCGGTCGGGGAAGCCGCGATGTCCGCCTCCTCGTCTCTCCCGCGAGGGCGGCTGTTCCGGCCTTCCGGCGCACACCGAGGACACGCCCGCCACACAGTTTTCTGAGAAAATTGCCGCAAACCTGAGAGAAGTGTTAGGGTCACCTCACCAGAGTTCGTCTGACCGAAGCAGGACCAATACCCCCTGACGGTCATCCGTAATCCGTTGGGAGCTGTTTTCGGTGTCACAGGGATCTCGCCAGGCTGTCGCGCGTCGCGCCGCCGGGGACGACGCTCTCCTCGCGGAGTTCGACCTCCTTGAGGACGAGGGCGACAAGATCTCCTTCTCCGCTCTCGTCAAGCAGGCCGCCACAGCCGTGCTCGTCGCCTGCCTCGGCCTGTTCTTGGTCGGCGCGGTGAGCGCAGTCTCAGCCCCGTACTCCACCGCCGTCACCACCGACGGCGCGTCGGTCTCCGGCTCCTCGGACGTGACCAGGGCCGTCCCGAGCACCACGACGGACCAGGCGGACGCCGCGGTCGCGGGCGCTGACCGGTCCAGCGCCGACGCCGACCTGAGCCGCAGCGCCGTACGGTCCGAGCTGACCAACGCCGTCGCCGCCCAGCAGGAGACAGCACGCGGTGTCGCTCTCTCCTCCAACGCGGCGCAGGTGCTGGAGGCCGCACAGACGGCAGCCGCGGACCAGCGTGCCGCCGCCCTGAGCTCCACCAATACCGCCATCGCGACGGAGGCAGATCGGGTCGCCCAGGCCGCTGCCGTCGCCGCCGCCGAGAAGAAGCTGGGAACCCTCCTCGCCGTCGCCAAGCAGCAGACGACCGCTGACCCGTCGATCCTCCCCCTGCTGGGGACCGTCGACAACAGCGTCGCCTGGGTGACGCCGATCGACGCCGGCTCGTACACGCGTGGCGCGGTCTTCGGGGAGTACGGCGTCTGGTCGCGCTACCACACGGGCGTCGACCTCGTTGCGGGCTACGGCACCCCGATCCGCGCGGCCGGGTCCGGCGTCGTCGTCGCCTCCGACGGTGGCAGCTGGGCAGGCAACCACGTGGTGATCATGCACGCTGACGGCAGCCGGACGCTGTACGCACACATGTCCGCCAAGGTCGTGCAGCCCGGCACCGTCGTGAAGTCGGGCCAGCTCATCGGCTTCGTCGGGATGACCGGCCGGGCGTTCGGCTACCACCTCCACTTCGAGTACTACCCGCCGAGCGCGACCGTCGGCGACCCGTACACCGCGGCCGACCCGCTGCCGTTCCTGCTGAAGCACGGCGTCACGATCTGACCCCCCGGGCAGCGGCGGGCACGACTCCCGCGGCCCCCGTAGTCTCGCGCTCATGATCGGCACGGTTCTCGCCCTCGGCGGCGGCGGCTTCTCGACCCTCGACGAGGCGTCCGCGATCGACACGCACCTCCTGTCGCTGACCGGTCAGGATCAGCCGAAGGTCTGCTTCGTGCCGACGGCGAGCGGCGACGCGGATCCCTACATCGACCGGTTCCTCGCCGCCTTCTCGGGCAGGGCGCAGACGTCCGTCCTGTCGTTGTTCTGCCACGACCCCTGGGGCTACCAGGACCCGGCGCTGCTGCTCGACCAGGACGTCGTGTACGTCGGTGGCGGCTCCACGGCCAACCTGCTGTCGGTCTGGCGCCTCCACGGGCTCCCGGAGCTGTTCATGCCCGCGCTGACGCCCGCGAGAATCGTGCCGTTCGCCGCCGCCGTCCGCAGCAACTGCTGGTTCGAAGCCTCCTCGACCGACTCGTACGGACCGCTGGCGCCCCTGTCCGACGGGATCGGCTTCCTGGCCGGGAGCGCCTGCCCGCACTATCTGGAGGAGCCGGGACGGCGCGAGAAGTACCTCGGATGGGTGGGCGACGGCGCCCTGCCTGAGGGCTACGCGGTCGACCAGCACGTCGCCCTCGTGTTCCGCGACGGACGGCTCGTCGAGGCGGTCGCCGAGTCGCAGGACCATGCCGCCTACCGCGTCGAGCGGGGACCCGAGGGTGCGCAGGAGGTCGCACTGCCGGTACGAGTGCTGCCCTGACGTCCTCGCCGCGGGTCCCGCTCGCGAGAGCCACGAAGCTAGAGCTTCTCGAGCGGAGCGACCTTGAGCGCGAGGCGCTTGACGCCGAACGACCCGAAGTCGACGTCGGCCTTGGCGCCCTCGCCCGCTCCCGAGACGGTGAGGACGGTTCCCAGGCCGAACGAGGTGTGCAGCACCTTGTCGCCCGGGGCCAGCGAGGGGATCACGCGCGGCGCGGAGGTGCGGCTGAAGCCCAGCTGGACTCCGCCCCGGGACGTACCGCTCGTGCCGTAGCGGGTCTCCACCCTCGAGCCGTGCGCCTGGTAGCCGCCCAACGTCGGGCCCAGGCGTCGCCAGTCGAACAGGTGGGGAGGGATCTCGTCGAGGAACCTGCTGGGCGGGTTCGACTTGGGGCTGCCGAACGCGACCCTGACGAGTGAGCGGGTCAGGTACAGGTTCCGGCGCGAGCGGGTGATGCCGACGTACGCGAGACGCCTCTCCTCCTCCAGCTCGCCAGGGTTGTCGAGAGCCCGCTGGTGGGGGAAGACGCCGTCCTCCATGCCGGTGAGGAAGACGGTGTCGAACTCCAGGCCCTTGGCGGTGTGGAGCGTCATCAACGTGACGACACCCGCGCCCTCGTCCGGGATCTGGTCCGAGTCGGCCACGAGGGCGATCCGCTCGAGGAAGGCCGGCAGCGAGTCGTCCGGCTCGGGGGCGCCCACGAGCTCCTCTCCCTGCTCGTCGCCGACGGTGACGTCGACGGCGTTGGCCGAGGCGACGAACTCCGCGGCGACGTTGACGAGCTCGTTGAGGTTCTCGATCCGGCTGGCGTCCTGAGGGTCGGTCGACGCCGCGAGCGCGTCGACGATGCCCGAGTCGAAGAGGATGCTCTTGAGGACCTCGTCAGCCGGGGCGCCCTTCGCGACGAGGTCGCGATGGCGGGCCATCATCGTCGCGAAGGCCGTCAGCTGCGTGACGGCCCGGGACTGCAGGCCGTTGATCTCGGAGGCCCGGTCCAGCGCCTCGCCGAACGGGATGCGCTGGGAGATGGCGAACTCCTCGACAGCCGCCTCGGTCGTGTCGCCGATCCCGCGTTTGGGCTCGTTCAGGATCCGGCGTACGGAGACGTCGTCCGCCTGGTTCGCGACCGCTCGCAGGTACGCGATCGCGTCGCGGATCTCCTTCCGCTCGTAGAAGCGCACGCCGCCCACCACCCGGTACGGCAGGCCGACACGGATGAAGACCTCCTCGAACGACCTCGACTGGGCGTTGGTCCGGTAGAAGACCGCCGTCTCCGCGTACGTCGCGCTGCCTGCGTCCGACAGCCGGTCGATCTCGGACGCGACGAACTGGGCTTCAGCCTGGTCGGTGTCCGCGACGTACCCGACGAGCAGCGGCCCGTCGCCCGCCTCGGACCACAGCCGCTTCTCCGGACGGTTCGGGTTTCGGGAGATCACGGCGTTGGCAGCGTTGAGGACGTTGCCGGTCGACCGGTAGTTCTGCTCCAGCAGGTACACGGCCCGCCCCGGGAAATCGGCCTCGAAGTACTGGAGGTTCCGCACGTCCGCCGAGCGCCACGAGTAGATCCCCTGGTCCGGGTCGCCGACGACGCAGATGTTGCCGTGGACCGACGCCAGCTGCCGCGCCAGCCGGTACTGCGCCGGGTTCGTGTCCTGGAACTCGTCCACGAG
>JACRAA010000173.1 GCA_016213595.1 Actinomycetota bacterium
AGGTCGATGCCCCCGGTGATGATGACGAGCGTCGAGCCCAGCGCCAGGAGGCCGATGACGACCGCGGAGAACAGGATCTGGATGACGTTCGTGTAGCTCGGGAACACAACCGGCGACGCGATGGAGAAGACGATGAAGATCGCGATGAGGCCGGCGAAGGCGAGCATCTGCTGCAGCGACCTGCGCAGCAGCGAGGAGCGGGCGCTCGGGTCCTTGCCGACCGAGGCGTCAGTCGTCGGTGTCGTGGCGGGTAGCGTCATCGAAGGTCCTCCTGAGTGGCTGGGAGAGCGTCGTCATCCGGGTGCGTGGCGAGCGCCATGATGGATTCCTGGGTGGCTTCCTCTGCGGAGAGGACGCCGGTGAGGCGGCCTTCGCTCATCACGACGATGCGATGCGACAGGCGGAGCACCTCGGGCAGCTCGGAGCTGATCATGATGATCGACTTGCCCTCCGAGGCGAGGCGGTTGAGCAGGTGGTAGATCTCGTCCTTGGCCCCGACGTCGATCCCGCGGGTCGGCTCGTCGAAGATCAGGACGTCTGAGTTCTTGACCAGCCACCGCGCGATGACGACCTTCTGCTGGTTCCCGCCGGAGAGGTTCGTGACGAGCTGCGCGACAGACGGCGTCTTGATGCGCAGGTTCGTCCGCTGCGCCACCGCGGCCTTGCCGATGGCCCGGTCGTCGACGAAGCCGAACCTCGAGAACTTGTCGGCCAGCGACGAGATCGCGACGTTGCTGGCGACCGCGTGGCCGAGCATGAGGCCGTACTTCTTGCGGTCCTCCGACAGGTAGCCGATGCCGCACTTGGCGGCCTCCGCGGGGTTGCGGGGGTTGACGACCCGGCCGCGCAGCGTGACGGTGCCCGAGGTGCGCGTGTCGGCGCCCACGATCGCGCGGGCCACCTCCGTACGTCCGGCGCCCATGAGGCCTGCGAAGCCGAGGATCTCACCCTCGTACAGGTCGAAGCTCACGTCCCGGAGCACTTCCTTGGTGGAGAGGTTCTCCACCCGCAGAAGGACCGGGCGGTCGTTGCGTACGTTCTCGGGGCGGGCGCTCGTGTCGATGGCTCGACCCACCATCCTCGAGATCACCTGGTCGATGGTCGCGTCGGCCATCCTCATCGTGTCGATGTACTCGCCGTCCCGGATGACCGTCACCCGGTCCGCGATCCGCTTCAGCTCGGCCATCCGGTGGGAGATGTAGACGACACCGGTCTCCGGGGTGATGAAGCGACGGATGAGGTCGTGGAGCACGTCGACCTCGGCGTCGTTGAGAGCAGCGGTGGGCTCGTCCATGATGAGCACCCGCGCGTTGTACGACAGGGCCTTGGCGATCTCCACCATCTGCTGCTTGGCGACGGTGAGGTTGGCCACCTTCGCCTTCGGGTCGAGCGGGAGGCCGAGCCGGTCGATGAGCTCCTGCGCCTGCGCCTCGAGCGCCTTCGGCTTGGTGAAGAACCCGCCGGCGAGCGGCTCACGGCCGATGAAGATGTTCTGCGCGACCGTGAGGTCGGGCATGAGGTTGAACTCCTGGTGGATGATCGCGAGGCCGCGCTCCTGCGCCTCCTTCGGGTTCTTGACCGAGAGCGGCTCGCCCTCGAGCCAGAACTGGCCCTCCTCCATGGGGTAGATGCCGGTGAGGAGCTTCATGAGCGTGGACTTGCCGGCCCCGTTCTCCCCGACCAGCGCGAGCACCTCGCCCTTGCGCAGGTCGAACCGCATCCCCGACAAGGCCTTGACCCCGGGGAAGGTCTTCGTGATCCCCTCGGCCTGCAGCAGCAGGTCCGGGTTGTGTACCGCCGTCTGGCCGTCGTTCCCTGGTTCGGGCACCCTTGCCTCCCCTCCGAGCTGCGTCGCTCGGGACGAAATCGATTTCATCCGAAATCGATTTCAGATGTTAGACGCCGAGGCATGGTGCCTGTCAAGACGTTCTGAGTGGGATATGAAATCGTTACCAAAGCTGGCCGGCGCGAGCGGGCCTGTCAGCGCTGGGGAACGGCCTGTATCTGCCCCGTGCGACGCGCCCGCTCAGCGGCGAAGACCATGAGATGGCTGCGGAGCGACTCTTCCGCCGTGCTGGGGACGAGGCTGGGGTCGCCCGCACGGAGGGCTGCGGTGAAGGCCGTCACCAGGCCTCCGTCTCCGCCGCCATGGCCGCCCGCCGCGCCGTCGTCGGCGTCGACCGCCGTGTCGATGACCCGCCGCTCCCCCGTACGGAAGTCGTCCAGCGTGATGACGCGGGAGTCGGTGCTGATCTCGCCGTGCGTCCCGAAGATGCGTGTGTTCCGGCCGCGCATCGTCGAGAACGCGGTCATCGTGAAGGAGGCGGTCAGCCCTCCCTGGAACTCCATCGAGACGACCTGGTGGTCCACGACGTCGTTGTCGCAGGCGTACACGCACCGGCCGTACGGACCGTCGGCGAGCGCTCGGAGGACCCCGTCGCGCGAGACGTCGGGGGTGATCACGCTCACCGGCCAGTCGGTGGCTCCCTGCTCGAGGGCGCCGAGGTAGATGCGACGGGCGCTGTACGGGCAGGCGCTCTCGATGTGCGTCGGGCAGTCGAGGCAGCGGTCCGCGGCGCCGTCGGGCTGGTGGGCACGCGTGAAGTGCGACAGGGAGCCGAAGCTGGCGATCCTCTCGCACGGCCGGCCCGCGACGGCCAGGAGCCAGTCGAGGTCATGGCACGACTTCGCCAGCAGCATCGGACTCGACTCCGCCTCGTTGCGCCAGTTGCCCCGTACGAACGAGTGGGCGGCGTGCCACCAGCCCACCGGCTCGAGGTGCTCGATGCTCATGACCTCCCCGACGGCGCCAGAGTCGAGGAGGGCCCGGAGCGCCAGGGTGTGCGGCGTGTAGCGCAGGACGTGGCAGACGGCCAGCAGGACTCCGGCGGCCTGTACGGACTCGACGAGGTGCCTCGTCTCCGCCTCGGTCGGGGCGATGGGCTTCTCGAGGAGGATGTGGTAGCCCCGTGCGGCCGCCGCGAGGGCCGGCCCCACGTGGTCGGAGTCCTGGGTCGTGACGGTGACCGCGTCCGCGAGCCGTGGGGCCGCCAGGGCGTCCTGCCACGAGGCGAACACCTGGTCCGCCGGCAGGTCGTGACGCTGGGCGAACGCGGCCCGCCGGTACGGGTCGGGCTCCGCGACGGCGACGACCTCGCCCTGCTCGGGGTGACGGGCGAGGTGCTCGGCGTAGGTCGTGCCCCGCGAGCCGGCACCCAGGACGAGGAACCTAGGGTGCTCGACCGGTGTCAGCTCACCCGACATCCCAGGCCTCCGCCTGCGTGGGCGAGGCCAGGCTCGTGACGGTCAGCTCGGGGATCCGGCCCGCGATGAGTGCCCGGCCGCGCTCGTTGAGGAGCCCTTCGTGGATGAGGAACCCCTGCGGGGCGCCGACCGTCCGCACGAAGTCGATCGTCTCGCGCATCGCGGCCCACGGACCGTACGCCGGGATCGCGACCACGTCGACGCCTTGCGGGACGTCGGCGAGGCTGTCACCGGGATGGAACAGGGTCGGCTCCGCAGAGGCGGACACGACGAGGCCGATGTTGCCGACGCGAGGGATGTCGCGGTGGATGACCGCATGGAGCCCACCGGTGGCGGAGATGGTCACCCCGCCGAGATCCACGGAGGAGCCGGCCGCCAGGGGCCGGGCCCCGGCCAGGGGAAGCTTGTCGAGGACCTGCGGCTCCACGTACAGACGTGCCTGGGGGTTCGCCTCGACCAGCGCCGGTACGTGCTGGGGGTCGACGTGGTCGGGATGCTGGTGCGTGACCAGGATGGCGTCGAGGTCCGTGAGCGAGTGCCAGCTGTCGGAGAAGTTCCCCGGGTCGATGAGAAGCCGCCTGTCGGCGACCTCCACGAGGACTGCCGAGTGGCCGAAGTGCGTGATCCGCATGCCGCAACCCTGCCACGAAACCTCCGAGCCGCGCACTGGCGCGCGCCGCCGTCCTGACGACCGATACGCCTACCTTCCGATTCGCCCACCTTCCGGTACGCCCACCTTGCGATGCGCCCGCCTTCGTCCGCTCAGCCCACGGGCTCACCCTTCATCTGACGGGAGGAGTAGGTCGTACGGACGTGGGTGCCGCAGAGCCAGCCGGTCAGCCGGTCCGCCTCGACCTCGAGCCCCTCGACTGCCGCCCTCGGCAGCCGGTGCCTGGTCACCACACGTACCGCTCCCTCGGGACTCTGCACCCAGCACCCCACGATCCGCCCGTCCCACCAGGCGGTCGTCCCTGCGTTGCCGTTCGTGTCGAACAGGTGCGCGACGTCGTCGGGATCGAGGTAGAACCCGCGTCCCTTCCATCCCATCGTCGTGGCGTCGAGGACGGGCAGCAGGGCGGCCCAGGGCTCCATGTCGGGCTCCTCCTCGACGTCGTCGGGGAGTACGTAACCGGTCGACGGGTCGTCGAGCTCCACCTCGAGCGCCGAGAGGTCGGCGAGTGCGGTACGGACGATGCCCTTGGTCGCGCCCAGCCACCACACGATGTCATCGAGGGTGCCGGGGCCGAAGCGCTCCAGCCAGAGTCGTACGAGGTCCGCGAACGCCGCGCGCGGCGCGAGCGTCTCAACAGGCGCTCCCAGCCAGAGGTCCGTCGCATGCCACCGCGGACGCGGCGCCGTCCACGACCCCGTCGGCAGGCCTCTGACGAGCCGACCGCGCAGCGACAGCAGCGTGCACACCCACGGCGAGAGGTGGACGTCCTGACCCCACCTGCCTGTACCGACCGCCACCGTCCCGCGGACCATGGGCACGCGCTCCCGGATCTCCGCGTTGCTCAGGGCGCCGGCCTCCCTGACGACGCCCTCGACGGCGCGGCACGCCTCCTCGAGCCACTCGTCCGGGTGGGTGGCGATGCCGTTCCTCGCGACCGCACCCGTGATCCTGACGACGAGAGCTCGCGCGACACGGTCCGACGGACCGCTCAAGGCAGCCGGCAGGCGTTCCCGCGGGAACGTGAAGAGCGTGCGGCGCATCGCGAGCTGCTTGGCCAGGGACCGCTCCTCGTACAGCGCGCGGTCGATGTCGGCCACGCCCACCCCGTCGACGCGCGCAGCGACGGCGAGATGGACCGATGCCGGCTCGGTCGCGTGCAGAGCGACGACGGACCGTGCGGCAGCGACAGGGTCGAGCACACGGTGGGCCGGGGCGACGCCATGCCGTCGGCCCAGGCGCCGCCGTCTCTGCTCGTCCGAGATGTGCAGGCGCCCCATGCGCACAGCCTGCCAGTGACCTCGGACAGACGGCCTCAGCCCAGGAGGTCGGCGAGGACCCGGCCGGCGCGGACGCAGTCCTCGTGGGTGACGTCGAGATGAGTGACGGCGCGTACCTGGCGGGCCCCGACCGCGGACAGGGAGACGCCGGCCGCCCTCGCGGCCACGACGACCTCGGCAGCCGTCCTCTGGCCGGTCTCCACCACGACGATGTTCGTCTCGACGTCGCACAGCGTCACTGACGACGGCGCAGCCTCGGCCACCGCCTCGGCGAAGGCACGCGCTGCCGCATGGTCGTCGGCGAGCCTGTCGATGTTGTGGTCGAGCGCGTACAGCCCGGCTGCGGCGAGGATGCCTGCTTGGCGCCAGCCTCCGCCGAGCCGCTTGCGCTGGATCCGTGCCCGGGCGATGTTGTCGGCCGAGCTCGCGAGCACGGAGCCGACGGGGGCGCCCAGCCCCTTCGACAGGCACAAGGAGACCGTGTCCGCGAGGGCTCCGTACTCCGAGAAGGCCACACCGGTCGCGACGTGCGCGTTCGCGAGCCGTGCCCCGTCGAGGTGGATCGCCACCCCCTGGGCGGCGCATCGACGGCGCAGCTCGCGCAGCGACCCGATCGGCTGGACAGTGCCGCCGCCGAAGTTGTGGGTGTTCTCCACCTCGACGACGGACGTCTCGGTGATGAACGGACCGGTGCCGATCGAGAGCATGGACGTGACCGTGTCCGCGTCGAGCCGGCCCCGGTCGGAGGCGAAGGTCCTCGTGGTCACGCCGTGGAGAGAGGCGTGGGCGCCCATCTCGGCGCGCACGATGTGGGCCTGGGCGTCGCACAGCACCTCCGAGCCGGGACGGGCCAGGAGCCACACCCCGAGCAGGTTGCCCATGCTGCCGGTCGGGCAGAACAATCCTGCCTCGTGGCCCAGCAGCTCCGCCACGCGCCGCTCCAGGGCGAGGATGGTCGGGTCCTCCCCGTACACGTCGTCGCCGACCTCCGCGTCCGCCATCGCGTCCCTCATCGCCCTGTTCGGACGGGTGAGGGTGTCACTGCGCAGATCGATCACGGCGCTCCTGTCAGAGGGTACGAGTCAGTGGTCCAGCGGTCAGAAGTCCATCGGCGAGAACGCCTGCATGGCGTTGCGACGCCGCAGTGCCCCCGCACCGAGCCGGTCCGCGACCAGGAACGCGAGCTCGAGGGACTGCTGTCGGTTCAGCCGCGGGTCGCACACGGTCTCGTACCGGTCGGCGAGCTGCGCCTCGCTGACATCCACCGAGCCGCCCACGCATTCCGTCACGTCGTCCCCGGTCAGCTCGAAGTGCACGCCGCCGGGCCAGGTGCCCAGCTCCTCGTGGACGTCGAAGAAGCCGTTGAGCTCGGAGACGACGTCGTCGAAGGAGCGGGTCTTGTAGCCCGTGGACGACGAGTACGTGTTGCCGTGCATCGGGTCGCAGATCCAGGCCACCTGCCGCTCGGCGCCCGTCACCGCCTCGATGATGGGCGGCAGCGCCTCGCGGACCTTGTCCTTGCCCATGCGGGTGATGAACGTCAGGCGGCCGGGCTCCCGGTCGGGGTCGAGCCGGTCGGCGAGCGTGAGGACCTCGCCGGGCGTGACGCCCGGGCCGAGCTTCACCCCGATGGGGTTGCGCAGGCGGCGGATGAGCTCGACGTGGGCGCCGTCGAGCGCCCGGGTGCGCTCACCGATCCAGATGAAGTGGCCCCCCACGTCGTACGGAAGACCCGTCCGGGAGTCGATGCGCGTCAGGGCGTGCTCGTAGTCGAGCAGCAGCGCCTCGTGGCTCGCGTAGAAGTCCACCGTGCTGGTCGCCGAGTCCTGCACGCCGCAGGCGACCATGAAGGCGAGCGCACGGTCGATCTCGTCGGTGAGGGCCTCGTACCGCTCCGAGACGTTGAGGTTGCGGACGAAGTCGGAGTTCCACGAGTGCATGCTCCGCAGGTCGGCGAAGCCGCCCTTGACGAACGCCCGGACCAGGTTGAGCGTGGCGGCCGACGCGTTGTACACGCCGAGGAGCCGCTGGGGGTCGGGTTCACGGGACTGCGGGGTGAACTCGTAGCCGTTGACGGCGTCGCCCCGGTACGCAGGCAGCTCGATCCCGCCGCGTACCTCCGTGTCGGAGGACCGGGGCTTGGCGAACTGGCCGGCGATCCGGCCGATCTTGACGACCGGCACCTGGGCCGCGTACGTCATGACGACAGCCATGCTGAGAAGCACGCGGAGCCGACCCCGGATCGAGGCGGCGTTGACGCCGTCGAACGTCTCCGCGCAGTCGCCGCCCTGGAGGATGAACGCGTTCCCGGCCGCGACGCTCGCGATCTGGCCGCGCAGCTCGTCGCACTCACCGGCGAACACCAGCGGCGGCAGCCGCCGTAGCGACGTGAGGACCTCTGCCAGGCGAGCCTGGTCCCGGTAGACGGGCTGCTGCGCCGGCTTGAGGGCGTGCAACGCGTCGAGAGCGGGGATCTGGTCAGTCACGATGAGCCAGGTTACCGGTAGGACCCGACCCCTCGACGGTTCATGCCAGCCCCTGACACTCAGTGCTCCGGCGTCGGCAGCTGCGCCCGGGCGGAGTTGCTGTAGACGGCCACGTACTCCTGGCCGGTGAGCTCCTGGATCGCCGCCATCACGGAGTCGGTGACCTGCCGGTACACCGCCCCCTCGGTGGCCCCGAAGCTGGCGGAGAAGTCGAGCGGCTTGCCGATGCGGATCCCCGGCCGCCTCATCACAGGCAGCCCGAACGGGCCCCGCGTGAGCTGGGTGTCGAAGAAGCCGACGGGGACGACGGGTACGCGGGCGCCGAGGGCGAGACGGGCGACGCCCGTACGGCCCCGGTACAGACGGCCGTCGCGCGACCTCGTACCTTCCGGGAAGATCCCGACGACGCCACCGTTCTCGAGCACCTCGTACACGGGTCGCAGGCCGTCGGCGCTGGCCCGGCCGCCCGAGCGGTCCATGGGCACCTGCCCCACGGCCTTGAGGAACCAGCTGATCACCGCTCCGAAGCCCTTCTGGTGGAACAGCTCGGCCTTGGCGGGGAACGTCATCCGGCGCGTGATCATCGCCGGCAGCAGGAAGGTGTCCCCGGCCGAGAGGTGGTTGCCCGCGATGATGACACCCCCCGTCTCCGGGATGTTCTCCTGCCCCTCCACCCACGGGTGGAACGCCAGCACGCAGACCGGCTTGAACAGGAGGTACTTGAACAGCGCGTACAGCACCCTGGACCCCTTCGCTCTTTCGGCAGGACTGTACTGCCCGAGGGTCTCGGTGCCGGACCAGGGCGCCTACGATTGGCAGCGTGACGAGCACCGCAGGCCTCCTTGAAGGCGCAGAGCCGTTCTCCGGGGGCTCCGGTACGACGGGTGTCCTGCTGATCCACGGCTTCACCGGAAGTCCCCGCTCGCTGCGCCCATGGGCGGACGACCTGGTGGCCCGCGGCTTCCGGGTCGAGCTCCCCCTCCTTCCGGGGCACGGCACGCGCTGGCAGGACATGGAGCGCGTGGCGTGGACCGACTGGTACGCGGCCGTGGAACGCGCGTACGACGACCTCGCGGCCACGACCGAGCGCGTCTTCGTCGGCGCACTGTCGATGGGTGGCGGGCTGGCGCTTGAGCTGGCCGCGCATCGTCCCGCCGCCGGGCTCATCCTCGTCAACCCGTCCGTCGGCACCAGCGACAGGCGTTTCCTCGTGCTCCCGCTGCTGTCGCTCGTGCGCCGGTCCATCGCGGCCATCGGGAGTGACATCGCCTTGCCGGACGTGGACGAAGGGGCGTACGAGCGCACCCCCCTCAAGGGGGTCGTCCAGCTCACGAAGCTGTGGCGGGCCGTACGGGCGGACCTCAGCAAGGTCACGGCACCCGTCCTGCTCTACCGCTCCCTGACCGACCACGTGGTCGACCCTTCGTCGGCCGCGACGATCATCCGCGACATCGGGTCCCATGACGTCCGTGAGGTGGTGCTCCAGCGGAGCTACCACGTCGCCACCCTCGACTACGACGCGCAGGAGATCTTCGCGGGCAGTGCGGCTTTCATCGCCTCCCTCGTCCGCACATGAGCGACAACATCGACGACGAGTTCCGGCAGATCGTCGCGTCCCAGCTCGCCGACCTCGACGTGGAGTCCTTCGACGACCTCGACCTGTACGAGGCGCGCGGGCGGCAGGGCCGGGACGAACCGGCTGGGCGGCAGGGCCGGGACGAACCGGCTGGGCCGCAGGGCCGGGACGAACCGGCTCGGCCGGAGGGCCGGGACGAACCGGCTGGGCCGCAGGGCCGGGAGCCCAGCGGTCCCCAGGGCCGGGACGAACCCCTTCGGCCGCAGGGCCAGGACCAGCCGCCTCCCCCCCACGGCCAGGACCGGCCGGCTGCGGCCCAGCACCAGGACCAGTCGCCCGCCGTACCCCCGAAGACCGACACGCCGCCCCCACCCCCCGTACAGCCTGATAGGGCGCTGCCGCCCCCGCAGCCGGTCCGTTCCTGGACCCCGCGACCGGAGGTGGACGACTTCGTCCCGCCGCCGCCGCTGCCTCCGGCGAAGCACCCGTCGCCCGTCGCGTGGGGAGCGATCTCGTCGATGGCTGCAGGGGTGGTCCTGCTGGGCGGCGTCGTGCTCGGCTGGCTCGCAGGCTCGTGGGCGACGCCGCTGGGGTTCGTCGTGTTCTGCTCGGGGCTCGTCGTCCTGTTCACGCGCCTCCCCCGCGACCGGGACCCCGGGCCTGACAACGGGGCGAGGCTCTGAGCCACTCGGCGAGGAAGCGTCGGCTATTCGGCGAGGAAGCCGTCGCGGAGTCGGCGTCGTCTCGTACCCCGCGCACGTGTGGTCCGCCGCCACGGCCAGAAGGCTGAGGCCAGGCCCGGGGGCTCCGACATCGAGTGCCGGGCGAGGTCCGCGGCACCGATGAGCCCGGCGTCGTTGCGGAAGTGGGCGAGGGCGATCCTGGCGGTCGGCCGGTAGCCCCGTCCCGTCAGCGACCGGGAGTACGCGTCGATGGCCGGTTTGAGCAGCAGGCCTCCCGCCTCGCTGACCCCGCCGCCGACGACGAACAGCTCCGGGTCGAGCGCAGCCGCGAGGTTCGCCATCCCCTTGCCCAGCCACGCGCCGACGTCGCCGAGGAGCTCGATCGAGGTACGGTCCCCCGCCAGCGCCAGCGCGGTCACGGCCGGTCCGGTGACCCCGTCTGGCCCGCAGACGCCCGCCAACGCCGCCGCCTGCGGAGAGCCCGACTCGATGAGCCCGTTCGCCTCCCGGACCAGGGCGTTCCCGGACGCGTACTGCTCCCAGCAGCCCCGGTTCCCGCAGGCGCACCGGTGGCCGTCGGGCATCACGGTCATGTGGCCCCATTCGCCTGCCATGCCGTACGTGCCGCGGAACACTCGCCCGTCGACCAGGAGAGCGCCACCGATGCCTGTCCCGAGGGTGATGCACACCATGACCCCGGCGCCCCGCCCTGCGCCGAAGCGGTACTCGGCCCAGGCTGCCGCGTTCGCGTCGTTGTCCACGATGACCGGGAGGTCGATCCGCGTCCGGAGCCGGTCACGGAGAGGCTCGTTGCGCCACGCCAGGTGCGGCGAGAACCGGATGAGGGCCTGCTCCGAGTCGACCCAGCCGGCTGCGCCGATGCCGACCGAGGCCACATGATGCCGGCTGCGCAGCTCTCGTACGACCTCGATGATGGCGTTCTCGACGCTCTCGGGGGTGGAGGTGGGCGAGGGAACGGTCAGTCGCTCAACCACCTCACCCGTGCGGGAGACCACCCCCGCGGCCACCTTCGTGCCGCCGATGTCCACACCGATGCTGAGCATGACCAAACCCCCGGACTACGCGCTGCTGCCCTCACAATACCGAGCGTGTCGCCGGCTCACGGAACTGAGGCGAGCGTGGCCAGCAGCCGGCTCCTCACCTGTTCCGAGCCCACGAGGTTCGCGACGTGACGACGTCCTGCGAGCCCGGCGGCGTCGGCAGCGGCGGGGTCCGACAGCCACCGGACGAGGGCGGCCGCCAGCGACGGGACGTCACGGACGTCGACGACGCTGCCCGTCACCCCGTCGACGACGGTCTCGGGCGCGCCACCGGAGTCCCCCACGACGCCCGGGAGTCCACAGGCCGCCGCCTCGCACGCGACGAGGCCGAGGCCCTCCGCGTACAGCCCGGCGAGCCTTGTCCGTACGGGCGAGGCGAAGACGGACGCCGTCCGCAGCAGCTGGGGCATCTGCTCGTGCGTCACCGGGGACCGGAGCTCGACGCCGTCGAGGGTCCTGGCGCGTCGGCGCAGGGCAGCCTCGTCCGGCCCGGCGCCGGCGATGACGAGCCTGCTACCGGGCAGCACCGCCGTGACCGAGGGCCAGGCCGCGAGCAGTGCGTCCACGCCCTTCTGGCGCACGAGCCGGGAGGCGGCCAGGACTGTACCGGCCGGGCGGGTCGCTGCGGGGGTGAAGACGCCGAGGTCGACCGGCGGAGGAAGCAGGACGAGCTTCGCCCGGTCGACCGGGGCCAGGGCCGGCGAGATCTGAGCGCTCGTGTAGGCGGAGATGACCCCGAACGCGTCGACCTCGCGGGCGATGCGTCGCAGTGCGGTACGAGCGCCAGGGACACGTGACCACCAGACCTCGTGCCCGTGACTGAGAGCGATGATCCTTCGCGCGCCCGCGCGGCGGAGGTCGGTGGCGAGGAGCCCGAGGGGGGCCGCGGCACCGAAGACGACCTGGTCGGCGTCGTAGGAGCGCAGGAGCTCCGCGGCCCGCCGCGCCACCGACGAGGTCGGCAGCAGCGGCCCGGGAAGCCGGTGGACCGGGAACGGGAGGCCGGCGTCGTGGGCTGCGGTGTCGAGGCCGTCAGGCTCAGTCCTGGTGAGCACAACGACGCGGTCGTCGAGGAAGCTGCAGACCTGGCGGACGAAGGTCTCTATGCCGCCGATACGCGGAGGGAAGTCGTTGGTGACGACGAGCGTCGTCATCTCCGGCTCACCCCTGCAGGTCAGGCGACGCGACGTCCACCCATGAACGGCATCGACGTCACCGGCGCCGTGGTGACACCGCTACTGGGGTTGGCGGCGTGCACGATCATGCCGTTGCCGATGTAGATGCCCACATGGCTGATGCCGGAGTAGTAGAAGACGAGGTCGCCGGGGGCGAGCTGGGACAGGCCCACGGCCTGGCCGACGCCGTACTGCGCCTGGGACGTACGAGGCAGGCCGACGCCGGCGTGGGCGTAGGAGACCATCGTGAGGCCGGAGCAGTCGTAGGCGTTCGGGCCGGTCCCGCCCATCACGTAGGCCTTGCCGACCTGGGAGAGGGCGAAGTTCACCGCGGTCATCGCCCGGCTGCTGCCACCGGGACCGACCACAACGGGGGCGGGGGCAGCGGCGGGAGCGGCGGCGGCCGCTGCAGCACGGGTGGCGCTGCGGGAGGTGTCGGCCGCGGCCGCGGCGGCGGCAGCCTTCTGGTTGGCGGCAGCCTGGGCGTCAGCGACCTGCTGACGCTGCGCGGCGGTGAGCTTGTCGAGCAGTGCCTGTGCGGCGGCGACCTTGTCGTCCGACTGCTTCTTGAGGTCCGCGAGGGATGCCTGCTCGCTGGAGATCTGCTGGGTCTGCGCCTCGGTGGCCTTCTGCAGGTCGGCCAGGTCGGCCTGGGCGCTCTGGTAGTCCTGCAACAGGGACGCCGTGTTGTCGCTGGCCTTCTTCATCGTCGAGAGGCCGTTGAGGAAGCTCTGGACGTCATCGGTGACGAGGAGCTGGCTGGTGGTGTCCATGCCGCTCGAGCGGTACTGCTGGAGCGCGATCTGGGAGACCTGGCTCTTCAGCGTCGACACCTTGGAACGCTGGGAGTCCGCGTCGCTGCGGGCCTCGTCCAGAGCCTTCTGGCTGTCCTGCAGCTTGACCTGAACGTCCGTGTAGCGCGCCGCGATCTCGGACTGCTGCTGCTCCAGCTGGTCCAGCTGGGCGCGAGCGGCATCCACGGTCGTCGGGTCGGCATGCCCCTCGGCAGCTCCGTACAAGACGTACCCACCGGCGAGGGCAAAAGCCACCAGGCTCAGCCCTACCCTCCGCAGCGCTCCGCTCACGCACACACCTCCACAGTCCAGTCTTCGGGCCCCAAGCCTGAGAAAAATCTAAACGACTTCCTCAGCGTTGCCAAGTCCGCCGTGAAGATTCTTCACAGTTTCACCACTTCTGGGGTGTGATCCTCGCTCAAGGGGGGGGTAACACCTGCCCGCCGGGACCGCCCGGATGCTGAGACGTGGCGCGGCTTCATCCGTACAGTCGGTGGCCGTCGCCCCTCCTGCGGGGGTCCGCCGACGTCGCCGGCTTGGGAACGAGCCGCAGCGGCGGCACCATCCCCGACGCGGCCAGGGCGTCGATGGCTGCCTGTTCCGCGTCGTCGAACGTCAGCGCCTCGTCGGGCACTCCCAGGAGCGCCGACACGATGCAGTCGGAGCACGCCAGCCCACGCACGGCGCACTGGTCACAATCGATGCTCAACCTCGTCATGCCGCTCACCCTCGCAGCCGCCACTGACAGTTCTTCCCACGTCTCTTCCCAGGGCGTCTCCTCTGCGCCATGACGAGGTCTGCGGGACGCACCGCTCCCCACCCGTGCGCGTGCCGGGCGCTGTCGTGTCAGTGGCGCACCGTAGCGTCAGGGCCGTGACCAGCCAGCCCCTCCTCGTGGAGGCCACGACCCACCTGTCCGAGGTGACGTTCTGCGTGGTCGACCTCGAGACCACGGGGGGTGCGGAGGACTCGCGGATCACGGAGTTCGGTGCTGTGCGTGTCCGCGGCGGCGAGGTCACCGGAGAGTTCGGCACCCTCGTCAACCCCCACAGCCACATCCCTGCGGCCATCGCCGTCCTCACCGGGATCACGGACTCCATGGTCGCCGGCGCGCCCGGCTGGCCGACGTGCTGCCCTCGTTCCTGGAGTTCGCCCAGGGCTGCGTCATCGTCGCCCACAACGCCAGGTTCGACGTGGGCTTCCTCCGCCGGGCCTGTGCCGAGCTCGGCTACCCGTGGCCCTCACCGCCCGTCGTCGACACGGTAGGGCTCGCGCGGAGCGTGATGCTCCGCGACGAGGTGCCGAACCACCGGCTCGCGACCCTGGCGAGGCACTTCCACGCGACGGTCGAGCCCAACCACCGGGCGCTCGCTGACGCGCGTGCCACGGTCGACGTCCTGCACGCCCTGATCGAGCGGGTGGGAAACCTGGGCGTGCACACGCTGGAGGACCTGCTCGAGTTCACGCGCCGGGTCCATCCCGCGCGGAGGGCGCGCCGTACCTGGGCGCAGGGAGTCCCGGAGAAGCCCGGGGTGTACTGCTTCGTCTCCGAGTCCCAGGCCGAGGACGGTCCTCGTCGGGAGGTGCTGTACGTCGGCACGTCGAAGAACCTCAAGCACCGCATCCGTACCTACTTCACGGCCGCCGAGACGCGGCCCCGGATCGACGAGATGGTGCGCGTCGCCACGGGCGTCGAGACCACTGTGTGCCGCACGCAGCTCGAGGCGCAGGTGCTCGAGCTGCGGCTGATCGCGGCCCACAGCCCTCGCTACAACCGGCGCAGCAAGTACCCCGAGAAGGGGTCGTGGGTCAAGCTCACGACGGACGCGTTCCCCCGGTTCTCGCTCGTGCCGCGCGTGCTCGACGACGGCGCCGGCTACCTCGGCCCGTTCCGCTCCAGGGCCGCTGCCGAGGAGGCCCTGCTCGCGCTGTACGACGCCTCCCCCATGCGGCGCTGTACAGCCCGGCTGTCCGTCCGTACGCCCCGTGCCGCCTGCGCCGTCGCCGAGCTGGGGCACTGCTGCGCTCCGTGCGAGCTCGGTGAGGGCGCGGCCACGTACGCCGGTGTCGTGGACGCTGCTCGGGCGATCTTCGACGGCGATGTCCGAGAGGTGGTGGCCGCTGCTGAGCGTCGTCTCGCACGGCTCGTCGTCCAGCAGCGCTTCGAGGAGGCGGCCACGGTGCACCGTCGGCTGGAGACGTTCCAGCACGGCTCCCGGCGCTCACACCGGGTCCGTACTCTCGCGGCCTGCCCTCAGGTGGTGGCCGCCAAGCGGACGGACGACGGCTGGGAGATCCACGTCGTACGGTTCGGGCGCCTCGCCGCTGCTGCTGTCTCGGCGCGAGGCGAGGACGCGCGAGCGGTCGCCGAGTCGGCCGCCGC
>JACRAA010000175.1 GCA_016213595.1 Actinomycetota bacterium
ACATGCGCTGGGACCCGCGACCCGACCGGTTCTCGTTCGCCGGGATCACCATCCAGGAGATCGACGAAACCGGCCCCATCGACGACGAGCGCCTGGTGCTGGAAAGTGAGCAGCTGCAGGAGGGACCGAACCTCTACGCGATCGACGGCTGGTACTACCTGATGATGGCCGAGGGCGGTACGGACTGGAACCACGGCATCCGAATGGCTAGATCACGAGGTCTGTACGGGCCGTACGAGGTCGACCATGAGCCCCTGCTCACCAGCCGCGACGACCCGGCGGCGAAGCTGGCCAAGGCCGGCCATGGCGAGCTCCTCCGTACGCCGGACGGCGGTTGGGCTGTCGTCCACCTCGCGAGCCGACCTACCGATCGTACCGACGGGCGCTACTGCGTCCTCGGTCGGGAGACCTGCATCCAGCCGATCGTCTGGGCTGACAGCTGGCCACGGTTGGCGCACGGCGGTCATCTGCCGGACGGCTACCGTCCGCACGACGTTGCGGGGGCGTACCCCGTGGCGTTCCACGACACCTTCGACCAGCCGAACCTCGACAATCGCTGGATCACCTTGAGGCAGCCGCCCGACAGCTCCTGGCTGGACCTGTCATCGCGACCAGGCTGGCTGCGCCTCAAGGGCCGGCGCGGGCTGGACTCGCAGACTCAGGTGAGTCTCGTCGCCACACGTCTGCTCAGCACGTACTGCACGATCACGACTGAGGTCGAGGTGGAGCCGGCATCACTCGCCCAGGCCGCTGGTCTCGCGCTGTGGTACGACCGGAAGGGCTATCACGCAGTGCTCGTGCGCGGCAGCGAGGCCGGTCCGCAGATCGTCGTCGCCACGAGCAACCTCGACGCCTACACAGAGCTGGAGACCGGCCTGCTGCTGGGGGACTGGGCATCAGTGCACCTACGCGCGGAGGTCTGTGGTCTCACACTACGGTTCGCCGTGTCGCCAGACGGGGTCGCGTGGCAGCAGGTAGGCGGTGAGCTCGACCTGGTCGTGACATCGGACAACTGTGTCATGCGCTTCACAGGCACGGTGATCGCGCTTCTGGCCATCGACTCAGGTCCGCGCAGCCTCTGGGCCGCCTTCTCCGGCGTTCACGTGCGCGCTTGATGGCAGCCCAAGGCCAAGGCCCAGGTCTGCCGCACCAACGGCGCTTCCTTGCGCGTCTCAGCGACGGCGTAGGCGGGCCGGCCCGCGCCTAGGCTCTCCAACGCGCGTCGTTTCCTGCCCCCTCCCGCGGCCCGACACCGGAACCGCGGGGCTGCGCTCAGCTCCGTTCAGATGATTCGAATGCCGAGACCTCGTTCATCAGATGGTCGAAGAGCGTCTCCGGGAACTGCCCTTGGCTGAAGGCGATCATCTGCTTCAGGGTCAGCCCGAACGCTGGGGCAAGGACGTCCTCGTCGTAGTCGCCGAGCATTCCCCTCAGGAGCTCGCCGCCTACCGGGTGGTCGAGCCATTCACGAACTGTGCTGGATTCCGTCAAAGGGGCAATACGCCTCGCGCCTCGGTCCATTGGAGATGCGACCGATCGTGTGACCGGCGTCCACGCCGTCGGGCCTGCGGTCACTGCAGAAATGAGCTCGCGGTTCAGTCCGGGGAGGTGATCGGGGCCGACCAGCGTCACCCGCGTTCGAAGCGGGGTCAGCGCGGACGAACCGCCAATGAAGAACTTGATGACGCCTCCCTCCACGACCCACCCGTCGGACGGATCCCACAGCGCGAACTTGCTGGCGGGAATGTCGAATGTGAGCCGCACAGTCTCTGCCGGTTCGAGTCGGACGCGTTTGAAGCCCACCAGAACGCGTCCCGGACGCGTGGTTCGTCCCGCAACATCTTGCCCGTAGACCTGCGCGACCTCGTCGCCGGCTCGCTCGCCGACGTTCGTCACTGTGAATGACAGGCGGATCACCCCGTCGGTAGCAGCCTCGTCCGACTCGGTCACGAGGTTGCCGTACTCGAAAGCCGTATAGCTGAGGCCATGCCCGAACGGGAAGACCGCGCCCACCGACCCATCGACATACGCCGGCGTTTGAAGTGTGCGCCAGTATGGCGCGGGCGCGGCACCCGCGGACCGCAGGAATGCGATCGGTAGCCTGCCGCCCGGGTTGACGTCACCGAACAGCACCGAGGCCACCGCGCCGCCAGCTTCCTCGCCTCCGAAGAAGGCGCTGACGATAGCGGGCACCTCCTCTGCCATCCAGCCCAGGACGTAGGGGCGACCGTGACTGAGCACGACCACAGTCGGGGTGCCCGTCGCGACGACTGCCTCAACGAGTTCACGCTGAACGCCGGGCAGCGTCAGCTCGGAGCTGTCCAGCCCTTCTCCGACCGTGCCCATCGAGTTGATGCCGGCCTGGTCCCCCATCACGAGGACGGCGACCTCCGAGGCCCTCGCGGCCTCGACCGCCGCATCGAAGCCGGATCTGTCGATGGCAGCGACGGGGCAGCCACGCTGGTACCTGATGGTGGTCCCGTCTCCTGCCCGTTGGCGGATGCCCTCAAGGAACGTGGTCATCCGGACCGACTCGACCAGCATGTCCGCATTGTCTGGGCCGGTCTTCTCGGCCAGATCGACAGCGTCTTCGCTGCGTGCCTGGGGGTTGGCGGCGAACGCGAAACGCTGCGTCATGCTGTCGAGCACCGGGTAGCTGTAGTCGCCGACCTGACCCATCAAACGGTCCGCATTGGGACCGATCACGGCGATCGACGTCAGACCTTGGCGGAGCGGCAGAAGTGGTACCCCGGCGACGGGCGAGTTCTGCAGCAGCACGACCGACTCCTCGGCGATCGTGCGCGCGAGGGCGCGGTCCGAATCCGAGTCGAGCGTCTCGGGCACCGCGGCGAGGTCGACGTAGGGAGAATCGAAGAGGCCGAGGCGGAACTTCGTACGAAGCACGCTCGCGACCGCCCGATCCAGGTCTCCTTCGCTGAGTGCGCCGGTCTCCACCGCGGTCATAACGCGATCGGATGACACCCTGTTGTCGAGGTCGAGGTCGACCCCGGCCCGCAGTGCCTTCGCGAGCGCGTCGGTCGCGTCGGTCGCGACGCCGTGCTTGGTGTGCAGCTGACCGACGGCGTCCAGATCCGAGATGACCAAGCCGGTGAACCCGAACTGGTGGTGGAGCAGACCGGTCAGAAGTTCTTTCGAGCCCGAGACGGGGACCCCGTCAACGGAGCTGTAAGAAGGCATGACCCCGCCCGCGCCCGCCCGGAGTGCCATCTCGAAGGGAACTGCGTGTACCTCGCGCACGGCACGCTCTCCGAGCTGCACCGCATCGGTGTTGCGGCCGCCCTCGGATGCGCCGTACCCGAGGAAGTGCTTCAGCGTCGCCACATGGGGAGTGTCGGGGGCAGCATTCTGGAGGCCGCGGACAAAGGCGCTCGCCATCAGCCCCACCAGGTATGGCTCCTCGCCGTAGGTCTCCTCCACCCGACCCCATCGCGGATCACGCGCGACGTCGGCGAGTGGCGACAGAGCCTGACGAACGCCTAGCGCGGCCATTTGCAGGCCGATGCGACGAGCCATCTCCTGGATCAGCTCCGGGTTCCACGTGGCAGCTTGGGCGATGGCGTCCGGGAACGTCGTGGCGCCACGTACTTTCAGTCCGATGAGCGCCTCTTCCGCGAAGAGGACGGGGATCCCCAAGCGCGTCCCTTCTACGTGCTTGCGCTGCAGCTCGTTGGCGGCAGCGGCCGCCTCACGCGGCAGCGCGTTGAGCGAGCTGAGGGCCGCGACCGCTACGCCCCATCCGGTCACGGGAGGAGTGTGGGTGTCGACGGCGGACCCGAAGGGGGCGGCTGTCTGCGCAGCCTTCTCTTCGAGGGTCATTCTGCTGAGCAGGTCGCGCACTCGCTGGCCCGCAGGGAGACTGGGGTCGCGATAGGCCTCGTACGTAGTCATGCTGGTTCCTTTCGTGAGCATGGGTCAAGCGAGAGGCGCCCGGCACGCTGATCGGCGCCGGCCCGACCTCATCCCCTACTGCTATCCCGGTCTCGTCGCCTCAGATCGCGTTTGCGCGAGCGACCTGTCCGAGCCACGCGAGGCTCGGCTTTGCGCGACGCTCGAACGTTGTCCGATCCACAGCGATCAGGCCGAAGGTCGGATCCCAACGGCCCCACTCGAAGTTGTCGAGCAGACTCCAGTGCAGGTAGCCGCGCACGTCGATGCCATCATCGATCGCGTCGAGCAGGTGCCCGAGCGCCTCTGCGGTGTACGAGATGCGCTGACAGTCATCGGTGGTGGCGATGCCGTTCTCGGTGATGAGGATCGGGGTCGCCCCGACCACGTCATGCGTGTGACGCACGGCAATGCCCAGCGCGTCCGGCCGGTAGGCCCAGCCCATCAACGTGTTGTCGGCCTGCTCCGGGTGGGGAACAACGCCGTTCTCGTCGACCAGCTGGCTGGTGTAGGACTGCACGCCGATGAAGTCGTCGTCCCGGGCCGGCTCGAGATACATGTCCTCCCAGATGTGCTGGATCTCGTCGAACTTGGCTTCCGCTCCGGGTGATGGGACGTATGCCTGATTCGCGACGGTCCATCCGACCTTTGCCCCGGTCGCCGCTCGAATGAGGGGGGCCGCTGCGCGGTGTGCGGCTATCAGCGCCTGCCCGATCTCCGCATCCGGTAGGGCGCCGACGAACTGATACTCCAGCCCTTGAGCAACGCGGCGCTGCTGACCGTGATTGACCGCCACGATGTTCGGCTCGTTGATCGTGCACACCCACTCGACCCCGGCGAGGATCGTGCAGGCGTGCTCGACGTATCTCCTGAAGAGGCGGACGGCATCCTGGCCGAGCCAACCGCCCAGCTCGCCGAACCAGATCGGGTGGGTGAAGTGATGGAGGGTCACCACGGGAGTGAGCCCAAGTCCTGTGGCGGTATCGATCATCCGTCGGTAGTGGGCCAGCTCGGCCAGGGAGAACTTGCCAGGGCTGGGTTCGATGCGCGACCACTCGAGGCTGAAGCGGTAGGCGGTCAGGCCCGCGTCGGCCGCCAGCTGCATGTCCTCTGGGTACCGGTGGTAGCTGTCCAGAGCGTCCCCGCTGAACTCCACCCCGTAGTCAGCTGCCACGTGTTCGAGCTGCCACCAGTCGTTGTTCAGGTTGTTTCCCTCGACCTGGTGGGCGGCAGTTGCAGCTCCCCAAAGGAAACGTGCCGGAAAGTAGCGTGTCATCGTGTCAGTTCCTCTTTTCGGGTCTTCGCCATCAGTGACTCGAGCGCTTCCGGCTCGACGGGGAGGCCGGAGATGTGGAGGAACTGCGACATCGTCATCGACGAGATCATGGCGAGCTGTTCCTCCGTTACTGGGCCTCGGTCCAGCCCGAGAGTCGACATCACTCGGGGCCCGACCTCGGGATGCTCGAGCCACTTGCCGAGCGCAGTGTCCAGGTCCAGTTCGACGGCGATGGTGTCACCGTCCAGGGCGATCATCTGCTGGGCCAGAACCGTTGTGGCATCCGCGCCCACAGCAACGACATACTCGCCGGGCGACACAATCCAGCCATCGACCGTGACATCCCAGTAGGCGAAGGCACGTCGCGGGAGATCGATGCTCACCGTGATCCTCTCCCCCGGTTCCAGCGCCACCTTGGCGAAACCGCGAAGCTCGCGCCGTGGTCGACGGACCGGCCCGGCCGGTGAAGAGACATACAGCTGGACAACATGCTTTCCGGTCCGGCTCCCTGCGTTGCTGACCTCCACGTCAGCGCGCACGGAGTCGGGCCCGGATGCGGTGAGAGTCAGGCCGGTCGTCTCGAAGCTGGTGTACGACAGGCCGTGCCCGAACGCATATCGCACCGGCGCGTCCGCCGAGGTGAAGTAGCGGTAGCCGACCAGGACACCTTCGCCGTAGCTCACGTGACCCTGCTCCCCCGGGAAGTTGATCCAGCTGGGATGATCCTCGAGCCGCAGCGGGATCGTCTCGGCCAGGTGGCCGGACGGGTTCACGTCGCCGAACAGGATGTCGGCGATGGCGCGGCCGCCGCCTTGACCGAGCAGGAACCCCTCGAGGATTGCATCGGCATCGTCGTGCCAGCCCTCGAGTGACACCACACCCCCGTTGGCCAGGACAACAACCGTTCGTGGCGACGCAGCCGCGATAGCCCGGATGAGGGCGATCTGTTCTGCGGGCAGGGAGATGCTGTCGCGATCGATGCCCTCGGACTCGCGTTGCTCCGTCAGGCCGGCGAAGACCACTGCGACGTCGGCCCGGGCCGCAAGGGTGACGGCCTCGTCCTGGAGGTCCTGAACGTGGGTCCCGTCGAGTGCGAATCCGGCGGCGTAGTCGACCGTGACCCGGTGAGCCTCGGCGACGATCTTGACCTGCTCGAGCGGCTGGTCGACGCGGGCCGCGTTCACGTGAGAGCTTCCCCCTCCTTGGTAGCGGGGAGTCTCGGCGAAGGCGCCGATCACCGCCAGGCGGGCCCCCTCAGGAATCGGAAGCACACCGTGCTCGTTGCGCAGCAGGACAGCGCTCTCGGCGGCGAGCTCTCTCGCGAGCTGGTGGTGACTGTCGTAGTCGACCGGCTGGGCGGCCGGTAGCTTCGTTCGGGCGGCGAGCGCTTGGATTCGCCGCACGCTGGTGTCGATGACCGCTTCGTCGAGGGTGCCCAGGTTGAGTGCGACGAGGACATCGCCGTCGTGAGCCGTCGTCCCGCCAGGCATCTCGAGGTCAAGCCCGGCCTCCAGTGCGGCGACTCGATCCGTGACCGAACTCCAATCGGAGAGGACGACGCCGCCAAAACCCCATTCGGATCGGAGCACGTCTGTCAGCAGCCACCTGCTCTGCCAGGTGTGTACGCCATTGATCTTGTTGTAGGACGTCATCACGCTGGCCGGATCCGCTTGGGTGACGACGCACTCGAAGGCGGGGAGGTAGATCTCTCTAAGAGTCCGGGGGTCCACGTCCGAGCTGATCGTCTGCCGGTTGGTCTCCTGGTTGTTGGCGGCGAAATGCTTGACCGACACTCCGGGGCCCGCGGCTTGCAGCGCCCGGGTGAACGCGGCGCCAAGAACGCCCGACAGGTGGGGATCTTCGGAGTAGTACTCGAAGTTGCGCCCGTTCAGGGGCGAGCGCTTGATGTTGATCCCTGGGCCTAGGACGAGGTTGACACCCTGCGCGACCGCTTCGGCGCCGAGGGCCGTCGCGAGACGGTCGGCGACCGACGGGTCCCAGCTGGATCCGACGGCGACCCCTGGGGGGAAGCAGGTGGCAGGGTCGCTTTCGTACACGGCAAGGTGATCGTGGCTACCGGACTGGTGACGGAGACCATGCGGGCCGTCCGACATCACGATTCCGGGGATCCCAGCTTCGTCCAGCGCTTCGGTCTCCCAGAAGTTCCTCCCCGAGAGGAGGGCGACCTTGCGCTCCACCGCGACTCTCGAAAGCTCATCGTGGGGAACATCGCTGATGTGGGTCATCAACGCACGGCCTTGATCCCGGATGCCGCGAGGGCCGCGCCGAGGGCGACGACGGCTCCCACGATGTACAGCGCGGTGTAGTTTCCGCGCCCACCGCCGATGACCAGGATCAGCGGGGCGAACACGGGGGCGATGGCGCTCGACAGCGAGTTGGACACGTAGTAGATCCCCATCCAGCGACCAGCTTGAGTGCGCTCGGGGATCACGTCGGTCGCGAGGGCCAGGTCTACAGATCCGAACAGTCCGGCCGATGCCAGCACGAGCGACACGGAGACGGCGAATGTCGTGACGTCATGGGCAAAGGCCAGAGCGAGAAGGCCCGCCACCGACAGCGCGGTCCCTGCGTAGATGAAGGGCTTGCGACGCTTGAGCTTGTCGGACAGGAAGCCTCCGAGGATTGCGAAAAGCGTGGTGACGAGTACGCCGATGCCCCCGACCAGCGCGAGTCTCTGGCCGGCCTCGGCAGGAGCCAGGCCGAGCCTGTCGAGCAGGAAGTAGAGCTGATAGGTCGACAGGAATGTCAGCCCGACCTGCATGCAGAACTTGCCGATCCACACCAGCGCGAAGTCGCGGTGCTTCCTCGGGTCGAAGACAAGCTGGCTGAGAACGACGAAAGGCGAGTCCCGGTGTTCGGAACGCGGTGGCAGCTCGTCAGGTACCACGATCGCATACAGGACGAAGACCATGGCGAAGGCCGCGACCGGGAGGAGGAAGAGCACGAGCAGGTTGCCGAGAAGAACCCCTCCAAGAAGTACGGCAACCACACCGGAGAGCTGGGCGCCAACACCAACGAGAGCGCCGACCCGCCCGCGCTGCAGGGAGGGAAGGGACTCCGCCATGAACGGCGTGAGCGACCCGAAGGCCGCCGCGATGCCGAGGGTGTAGATCACGGAGCCGACCCCGACCAGAACGATGGTGGGGGCCACCGCCAGGATGAGACCTCCGAGAGCGACGACGACCAAACCGCCCCCGATCCAGGGGCGGCGACGGCCGAAGCGAGTGCGGGTCCGGTCCGACAGAACGCCGAAGAGGGGGCCGGCGACCAGGTTGAAGATCGCTCCGATGCCGACGATGATGCCGAGGCTCGTCTCCTTGTTCGCCGCATCGATGATCTGCACCTTGTAGGCAACGGAGAAGATGACGGGCGACAGGAGCGCCCACTGGCCGATGAACATGGTGAGGATGAACACGAACATCCGAGTCTTGGATGCGGGTGGCGGTTCGACATGGCCATCGGGCAGGGTCGTTGTCACGGCGCTGATGTCGCCGCCGACGTCGACGGGGACGGATCCGGGCGTGGCAGGGATCGAGGGAAAGGGTTCTTCGATGCTCATGTGTGACTCCGTATGAGATACGAATATCCAAGCTGGCCCCACTCCCTGTCAAAGTCTGACGGCCTGTCCGGATGGTCGGGGTGCGAGTGATAAAAGCCCATGATATCGAGCCCCTGGGC
>JACRAA010000166.1 GCA_016213595.1 Actinomycetota bacterium
GTAGTCGACGCCGTCCCTCTCGCCCGGCCTCGGTGCCCTGGTGGTCACGGAGACGGACAGCCAGATCTCCGGATGCTGCCTCACCAACCTGGACACCACGGTCCCCTTCCCGACCCCAGAAGGGCCGGTGAGGACCGTGACGGTCACGAGAACTCTGCCTTGAGCCCGGCCACCTGGTGGCGGCCGAGGCCGCGCACGCGCCGGTTGGGCGCGATGTCCAGCCGCTCCATGACATCGGCGGCACGCTTGTCGCCGACGCGGGGCAGGCACTTGAGCAGGTCGACGACCTTGACGTGCGCGAGGACGTCGTCGGTCGCCGCGAGGTCGAGGGCGTCGCCGAGAGCTACAGAGCCACCTCGTACCTTCGCCTTGAGCTCCGCACGGGAACGGCGAGCTGTCGCCGCCGCCTGTCGTGCTTGCTGAAGCTGCTCAGGTGACAACTGAGGAATGGCCACGTTCGTCTCCGATCGCCTTCTGGCCTCGCTCGGGGAGTGAGGGCCCTCAACATACGAGCGGGATAGCGCTTGATCAGGGCTCCCCGGTCCGTCCAGTGCCATCCGTGCACGGCAAAATCTAGCAACCGTCACAGGGGTTTGTGCGTGCGGGGTGACGTCAGCGCAGGTTCAGGCGGGCAACCGCCTCACGCAGCTCCGCCCGCCGGGGGCCGCGCATCAGTACCTCCCGGCTGGCCGACGGGAGGACCCGGTCGGTGGCCGGACCGAAGATCTCTGCCAGGCTTTGGATAGTCCCCCCTTGAGCGCCGATCCCCGGGGCCAGGATGGAGCCGTTGAAGCGGCTCACGTCACAGCCTGCGTCCTCCCGGGTGGCCCCGATGACGAGCCCCACGGCGCCCTGGCCGGATTCCGCGTTGGCCTCGGTCGCAGCGTCGACGATCCCCTGCGCGACGGAACGGCCGTCTTCGCCCACCGCCGTCTGCACGCCGGCGCCCTCGGGGTTGCTGGTCCGGGCCAGGACGTACAGCCCCCGGCCTGTCGTGTGGGCCAGGTCGAGCGCCGGCTGCAGCGAGCCGAACCCGAGGTACGGCGAGACTGTGAGGGCATCACCGGCGAGGGGCGAGCCGTCGGCGAGGTACGCGTCGGCGTACGCGGCCATCGTCGAGCCGATGTCGCCGCGCTTGGCGTCGACGATGACGAGTGCGCCGGCTGCCCTGGCGTCGGCGATCGTGCGCTCGAGCACCGCCACACCCGCCGACCCGTGCGCCTCGAAGAAGGCCGACTGGGGCTTGAAGACCGCCACCACGTCGCCCAGCGCGTCCACCATGCCCCGGGCCACGGCCTCCAGCCCCGCGAGGCCGTACTCGTGGCCCCACGCCTCGATGACACCGCGGTGCGGGTCGATCCCCACGCACAGCCTCCCCCGCTCGGCGGTGACGGCAGCGAGGCGTTCTCCGTACGAGCTCATGTCGTCCTTCCCTGCGTACGTGCGTTGATGCCGGCCACGAGCGCGTTCCCGGCGTAGATGAAGCCCGTGTACAGCTGGACGAGCTGCGCGCCCGCGTCGAGCATCCGGACGGCGTCGTCGGGGGTCATGATGCCGCCGACCCCGACCACCGGCAGGCTGCTCGATCCCGCTACCCGCCGCACGACCTCCAGTGCCCGGCCGGTCAGAGGGGCACCCGAAAGACCTCCGGCCTGCTCGGCATGGACGGAGTCGGCAGGGGCGAGCCCGTCACGGGCGAGCGTGGTGTTGGTGGCGATGATGCCCTGGCCACCGTGCTCCGTCACGACCTCGACGACGCGGTCGAGCTGCGCGTCGGAGAGGTCGGGGGCGATCTTCACGAAGATCGGCACGGGCCCGAGCGGGTGCGCGAGCTGCGCCGCCTCGTGCGTCAACCCGCTCAGCAGGTCCCGCAGGAGCCCTTCGTCCTGCAGCGTCCGCAGTCCGGGGGTGTTGGGGCTGGACACGTTGATGGCCACATAGTCGGCGTACCGGGCGAGCATGCGCAGGGAGGTCACGTAGTCCGAGACCGCGTCCGAGAGCGGGGTCGCCTTCGACTTGCCGATGGAGATCCCGAGTGGGAGGCCACAGGTCGAGGCCCCCCGCCGGACGCCGATCCTGTCCAAGCGGTCGGCCATCGCCTGAGCGCCGGCGTTGTTGAAGCCCATCCGGTTGATGATCGCGCGGGAGGCCCGGAGCCGGTACAGCCGTGGCCTGTCGTTGCCCGGCTGCGCCAGGGCTGTGACGGTTCCCAGCTCGGCGAAGCCGAAGCCGAGCGCCGACCAGGCCTCGACGGCGACGCCGTCCTTGTCGAGCCCGGCCGCCACGCCGACCCGGCCGGGGAAGCGGATCCCCGCCACGGTCACCGGCGACGTCGGAGGGCCGGACAGCAGCCGCAGCGCCGAGCGCTGGAGCGGGCCGAGCCCGGCCAGGACGCGGATGAGCGACTCGTGGATGAGCTCGGGGTCCCCGCCGTGGGCGCGGAACAGCACGGGGCGGACGACCGAGCGGTAGCCCGCGTCGAGCACGCCCGAGCGCAGGCTCACCGGCTGCCCAGCGCCGCCGTGACCTCGGCACCCCAGGCCTGCAGCGACCGGACGTGCAGCTCGCCGTCGCGCGCCGCCTCGATCGCCTGCACGGCGGCAGCGAGACCCTGGACGGTCGTGATGCACGGGATGTCCCGGTGGATGGCTGCGGTACGGATCTCGTACCCGTCGCGTCGGGGCGACCCGGTGGCGGAGCGGCCGTGAGGGGTGTTGAAGACGAACTGGATCTGGCCGTCGAGGATCATGTCGACGATCGTCGGGGAGCCATCGGGTCCGGCGCCCTCGCTGAACTTGCGCACCGGCACCACCTTGATGCCGTGGTGTGCGAGCACCTCGGCGGTGCCCTCGGTCGCATAGATCTCGAAGCCGAGGTCGGCGAGCCGCTTGATGGGGAACACCGTGTGCCGCTTGTCGGCGTTGTTCACCGACACGAACACCCGGCCGCTCTTCGGCAGCGGTCCGTACGACCCGATCTGCGACTTGGCGAACGCGTTCCCGAACGTCCGGTCGAAGCCCATCACCTCGCCGGTGGACCGCATCTCCGGACCGAGGACCGTGTCCACGCTGGAGCCTTCGGACGTACGGAACCGGTTGAACGGCATTACGGCTTCCGTGACCGCGCTCGGCGAGCCCTGCCACGTGGCAGCGCCGTCGACGTCA
>JACRAA010000168.1 GCA_016213595.1 Actinomycetota bacterium
CCCACTGACGGCTTCGCGAAGCTGAGGAGCCTGGACCAGCTGAATGCTGCCCGCGCCGGCCGGGGTCAGGCGCAGGTGGGCGCATGACGACGACGCAGCCTGTGGTCCCCCTCGCCCATGGGGCGGTCAGGCTTCGGGGGGTGCGCAAGGTCTTCGGTGGGCGCAGCGCCGCCGTGACGGTGCTGCAGGACCTGGACCTCGACGTGGCGCCGGGGGAGTTCCTCGCCGTCGTCGGCGGGTCGGGCTGCGGGAAGTCGACGTTGCTCTCGCTCGTCGCCGGGCTGACGGACCCGACGTCGGGGACGCTGGAGGTGGGCGGCAAGGTGGCCCTCATGTTCCAGGAGGCCACATTGCTGCCGTGGCTCACCGCAGCCAGGAACGTGGAGCTCGCGCTGGAGCTCCAGGGGGTCGGCAGGTCGGAGCGCCGCGACCGAGCGCGTCACCTGCTGGGACGGGTACGCCTTGGGCGGTACGCGGAGAAGCGTCCCCATGAGCTGTCCGGGGGCATGCGACAGCGCGTCGCACTTGCTCGGGTGCTCGCCCAGGACGCCGCCGTCGTGTGCATGGACGAGCCGCTCGGCGCCCTCGACGCGCTGACCCGCGACCAGATGCACGACCTGGTCGAGGACATCTGGCTCGAGTCCCGCTTCACCGTGCTGTTCGTGACGCACAACGTGCGCGAGGCCGTCCGACTGGCCGACCGCGCGATCCTCATGGGCGGACGCCCAGGCCGGGTCGTCGACGACCATCCCAACCCCATGCCGCGCCCGCGGGTCATGGACTCGCCTGCCGTCGCGACACGGGCCGGCACCCTCACCCAGAGCCTCAAGGAGGAGGTGGCGTCGCATGACCAGTCCGACTACTTCGTCATCTGAACGCCTCAGCCGCTCCCGCGAGCCGCTCGACGTGCCCGAACCTCGCGGGAAGCGCCCTCTCGACGCCCTCCGTACGTTCGGTGCGCCCGTCGTCGCCGTCGCCATCTTCGTCACGGCCTGGCAGCTGCTCGTCGTGAGCGGATGGCGGCCCGACTACCTGCTGCCGGGTCCTGCCGACGTGTCGGAGCGGCTCGGCACGATCCTCGTCGACCCGGAGTTCTGGCCCGCCCTCGCCCGTACCCTGTCCCGGGCCGTCGTCGGCTTCTCGGTCGCGGTGCTCATCGGCACCGCCATCGGGCTCGCCGCTGCCGGCTCCAGGCTCCTGCGAGCCAGCATCGGCTCACTGATCACCGGGCTCCAGACGATGCCGTCCGTCGTGTGGTTCCCGCTGGCGATCCTGCTGCTCGGCCTGGGGGAGCAGGCCATCACCATGGTCGTCGTCCTCGGCGCCGCGCCGAGCATCGCGAACGGGGTGCTCAGCGGAGTCGACCAGCTGCCTCCGGCGTACTTCCGGCTCGGTCGCGTCCTCGGCGCTCGGAGGGCCCGTCTGTACCGCCACATCGTCATCCCCGGAGCACTGCCCGCCTACGTCGCCGGCCTCAACCAGGGCTGGGCCTTCGCGTGGCGCTCGCTCATGGCGGGCGAGCTGCTGGTCCTCATCCCCGGCGCCTCGGGGCTGGGCAACCGGCTCGCCTTCAGCCAGGAGTTCGGTGACGCGACGGGCCTGCTCGCCCACATGATCGTCATCCTCGTCATCGGGATGATCGCTGACCGCCTGTTCTCGGCCTGGTCGCTCCACCTGCGCCGTGGCCGAGGTCTGGCGGCCGACCGCTGACCGTGGCCACCTCGCACCCCCACCAGGACGTCGCACCCCCTGCACAGGGTGCGAGGTCCGTACTAGGGGTGCGAGGTCGGTACTTGGGGTGCGAGGTGGCTCGAGTAGCAGCGGCCCGGCGAGTCCTGCAGCGCGTCCCTCAGGACTCGTCGATGCGGATCAGGTTGCCGGAGGGGTCCCGTACAGCGCCGTCGCGCACGCCCCAGGGCTGGGTGGTCGGCTCGGACACGATCTCGGCGCCCGCCTCGGCGAGCCGGGCGAACACGTCGTCGAGGTCGTCGGCGTGGAAGTGGACGGCGTTGAGGGCGCCCTTCGCGACCAGGCCTGCGACGTACGACTGGTCGTCGGGCGAGCCCTGGATGTAGTTGGTGAGCACGATCGCCACTCCGGGCTGGGACTTCGAGCCCACGGTGATCCAGCGGAAGTCGCCGTTGGGGACGTCCATCACCACGTCGAGGCCGAGGACGTCGCGGTAGAACGCCAGGGCCTGGTCGGGGTCGGTGACGGTGACGAATGCACGGGAGAGTGTGAGGTCCATGGCCCAGACGCTAACGGCCCCGTACGCCTCCCTGCTTCTCCGATCCTGCTCGGTGGGTGGCGCCTGAGGCTGCCCTCGCATGCCCCTATGAGCGCGACGGCCTCGTGAGGTCCTTCGCGACACAGGCCGGTACAGCCTCGAGCGCCTTGTGGTCACCCGCCCGGTACGCGCTGGGAGTCTGGCCGACGAGCTCGGTGAACCGCGCGCTGAACGAGCCCAGCGACGTACAGCCGACCGCCATGCAGACGTCCGTCACCGACATGTCGCCACGGCGGAGCAGAGACTTCGCCCGCTCGATCCGCCGGGTCATGAGGTACGCATAGGGCGTCTCCCCGTACGCCCGTCGGAACTGGCGGGAGAAGTGAGCCGGCGACATGTACGAGGCGCGCGCGATCTGTGCGACATCAAGAGGTGACGCGTACTCGCGGTCCATGAGGTCGCGCGCACGGCGGAGGTACGCGAGCGTCTCCAGGTCCTGCCCCGTCACGCGGCCAGATTAGCGATACCGGCGGTCGCTGTGCCCCGCGTCGACCGCCCCCCGCGTCAGAGATGCCCCCCGCGTCGTCCGCGGCTTCGTTCGGGGAAGGAACTAGAGTCCAGCAACGGGAAGAGAGGGGGCGTGCCGGTGATGTCGGTACGGACGGACCTGCTGCTCGCCGTGCTGCGGGACACGCTGGCGGCCACGGTCAACTTCATCATGCTCAGCACGGCGAACCAGGAGGTGTACGACCCGGCCGAGCTCCACCTCGGGGACACCGCGCTCGTCGTCGACCGCGCCGCCCACCAGATCTTCCAGGCGAACCTGCTCGCCCATCCCGGCACAGCCAAGCTCGACATGGTGGCGACCGTGGTGGGCGAGGAGCACCCGTACCTGCCCCCCGGCATCGAGGACGGCCAGCTGCTCGTCCTCCTCGACCCCGCGGACGGCTCCAACCAGTGGCGCTGCCAGAGAGCCGGCTGGTGCACGGCCGGCATCGTCGTCCAGCGCGTGGGCGACGGGTGGGAGTTCGTCACCGCCTTCTGCGCCGCTCCTGACGGGCGCCTGTTCCTGCTGCGCGACGACGGTGCGGTGCTCATCGGCTCGACCCACAACGCGATCATGGCGCCGTTCCGCGGCCCCACCCCGCCGAACCCGACGAAGGAGCACATCGTCGCGGCGAACGCGTACAAGCACGCCTCCCGCCACCTCGTGGCGCCTGTCTTCGACGCGCTCGGCGACGACTGGTTCTGCCTCACGTTCGCCGGGAACCCCGCGGTGATGAACATGCTCACGTACGACACCGACGTCGTCTTCAACCCGAACCCCTCCAGCGTGTGGGACACCGCGGCGGTGATGATCGCGGCGCACACGTCGGCGGTCGTCGGCAGCATCGACGGGCGGCTCTGGACCCCGGACGAGCTCGACGAGCTGTTCGGCAGCCGCGTCGACCTCGACCCAGCCACCTGCCAGTTCGTACCCCCCTACGTCACGGCCAAGAACGAGGCCCTGTACCGCGAGGTCGTGAGCGCGATCAGCGCGGGGC